>CAZBTE010000045.1:0-11740 GCA_964494665.1 uncultured Limnobacter sp. | reverse complement strand
GTTGTTCGACTCGCGCAGCAGCTTCAGCCGCTCGGCCGGGTCCTTCTTCTTGAGGATGCGCGCGACCGTCTCGTCGGCCTTTGCGCCGGCCGGCACGTAGTCGCCGGCGGCCGGGTCGAAGCGCAGGATGCTCTTGCCGTCCTTGCGATAGAAACCCGCGCCGGTCTTCTGGCCGAGCGCCCCCTTCGCGATCAGCGTGGAGAACGGCGCCGGCGTTGCGTACAGCGCCGCGAACGGATCGTCCTGCAGGTTGTCCTGCATCGTCTTCATCACATGGCCGATCGTCTCCAGGCCGACCAGGTCGGCAGTGCGGAAGGTGCCCGACTTCGCGCGTCCCAGCTTCGCACCGGTGAGGTCGTCGACCACGTCGAAGCCCAGGCCGGCCTTCTGCGCTTCGGCCACGGTGGCGAACATGCCGAAGGTGCCGAGCCGGTTGGCGATGAAGTTCGGCGTGTCCTTCGCGCGCACGCAACCCTTGCCCAGCGTCGTCGTGAGGAAGACCTCGAGCCGGTCAAGGATCGCCGGGTCGGTGGACGGCGTGGCAATCAGCTCGACCAGGTGCATGTAGCGTGGCGGGTTGAAGAAGTGCACGCCGCAGAAGCGGCCACGCAGTGCAGCGTCGACGCCTTCCGACAGTTGGCCGATCGACAGGCCCGACGTGTTGGTGGCGAAGATCGCCTCCTCCGCGAGGAACGGCGCCACCCGGCGATACAGGTCGTGCTTCCAGTCCATGCGCTCGGCGATCGCCTCGATCACCAGGTCGCAGCCGCGCAGCAGTTCGAGGTCGTCGTCGTAGTTCGCGGCCGCGATGTACGCGGCCAGCTCGGGGTGGCCGAGCGCTGCAGGATTCAGCTTCTTCAGCCCCTCGATCGCCTTCAGGACGATGCCGTTCTTCGGCCCGTCCTTCGCCGGCAGGTCGAACAGCACCACGTCGACGCGCGCGTTGACCAGGTGCGCGGCGATCTGTGCGCCCATCACGCCGGCTCCGAGCACGGCGACCTTCTTCACGATGAAATTGCCCACTTGTTCCGCCTTTCTTCAATGGGCGCCGTGAGCGCCCGGTCGAACGGGGCGCGGCTCGCGCGCCCCGCTTGCGCTCATTCCTCGCGCAGCCAGGTCTGTGTGCGCCCGAACAGCGGCACGCCGACATAGCCGCGCACGTCGAGTTTCCTGCCACCGTCGATCAGCTTCATCCGGCTGCGATAGACCTTGCCGTTGTTCGGATCGAGGATCTCGCCGCCGTCGAACACGCCGGGCTGCTCGGCGTTGCGGCGCATGCCGGAGATGATCGTCATCCCCTGCACCGGCTTGTCCTTGCGCTCGTCGGTGCACTTGTCGCACACCGCCTCGGGCTTGTCGGTCAGGATCTTCTCGATGCGGCCGCTGATCACGCCGTCGCTTTCGCTCACGCGGATCAGTGCCTTCGGCTTGCCCGTCTCGTCGTCGACGTTCTTCCACAGGCCGGTCGGCGACGCCGCGGGATCGGCGTACGACGCCGGGGCTGCCGCGACCAGCAGCACGGCGGTCAGCATCGAACGGGCCAGCGAACTGGGTGACGTCATCGTGGTTTCCTCCGTGTTGGTATCGGTGGTGGCGCGCTTCAGAACAACTCGGCGTCGAGCTCCATCAGCGGCGCCGCGCCGGCGCGCGCGGTGCGGATCAGCGACGCGGTCTCCGGGAACAGCTTGGCGAAGTAGAACCGCGCCGTCGCCAGCTTGGAACGATAGACCGGATCGCCCGAGTCGGCATGATCGAGCGCGACGCGCGCCATGCGTGCCCAGAAGTATCCGAGCACCAGGTGGCCGATCACGCGCAGGTAGTCGACCGCCGCCGCACCGGCCTCGTCGGCATTGCCCAGCGCCTTCATGCCGATCTCCATCGTCAGCTTCTCGACCTTCTGGCCGAGGTCGGCGAGCGGGTTCACGAACTCTGCCATCTCGTCGCGAGTGCCCTCGGCCTCGACCAGCGCGGCGACCAGCTTGCCGAACTTGCGCAGCTTCGCACCGTTGTCGCCCAGCACCTTGCGGCCGATCAGGTCGAGCGACTGGATCGTGTTGGTGCCCTCGTAGATCATGTTGATGCGCGCATCGCGCACGTACTGCTCCATGCCCCACTCGCGGATGTAGCCGTGCCCGCCGTAGACCTGCATCGCCAGGTTCGCGCCGTGGAAACCGTTGTCGGTCAGGAACGCCTTCACCACCGGCGTGAGCAGCGCCAGCATGTCGTCGGCGTCCTTGCGCTGCGCCTCGTCCGGGTGCGAGTTCGCAATGTCGGCCTGCAGCGCCATCCAGCACGCGAACGCGCGCGAACCCTCGGCGTAGGCCTTCTGCGTGAGCAGCATGCGGCGCACGTCCGGATGCACGATGATCGGGTCGGCCGGCTTGTCGGGCGCCTTCGGCCCGGACAGCGAGCGCATCTGCAGGCGCTCCTTCGCGTAGTCGAGCGAGTTCTGGTAGGCCACTTCGAGCAGCCCGAGCGACTGCATGCCCACTCCGATGCGCGCGGCGTTCATCATCACGAACATCGCGTTCAGGCCCTTGTTCGGCTCGCCCACCATCCAGCCGGCGGCACCGTCCAGGTCGATCACGCAGGTGGCGTTGCCGTGGATGCCCATCTTCTCCTCGATGCGCGCGCACTTCACGCCGTTGCGCGCACCGAGCGAGCCGTCGGCGTTCGGGATGAACTTCGGCACGATGAACAGCGAGATGCCCTTGGTGCCGGCAGGCGCGTCGGGAAGGCGCGCGAGCACCAGGTGCACGATGTTTTCGGTCAGGTCGTGCTCACCCGACGAGATGAAGATCTTGGTGCCGGTGATCCGGTGGCTGCCGTCGGCCTGGGGCTCGGCGCGGGTGCGCAGCAGGCCCAGGTCGGTGCCGCAGTGCGGCTCGGTCAGGCACATCGTGCCCATCCAGTCGCCCGACACCAGTTTCGGGATGTACAGCGCCTTCTGCTCGGGCGTGCCGTGCTCGTGCAGGCAGTCATAGGCTCCGTGCGTCAGGCCCGGGTACATCGCCCACGCCTGGCTGCCGGAGTTCATCATCTCCTGGAACGCGATGCCGACCACCAGCGGCAGGCCCTGGCCGCCGTACTCGGGATCGCAGGTCAGCGTCGGCCAGGCACCGGCCTTGAACTGCTCCCACGCCTGCCGGAAACCCTGCGGCGTCGTGACCACGCCCCCTTCGGCCCAGCGGCAGCCTTCCTCGTCACCGTTGCGGTTGAGGGGGAACAGCACCTCGGCGCAGAACTTGCCCCCTTCCTCCAGCACCTGGTCGATCAGGTCGCGACCGGTTTCGGCATGCGGCGGCAGCGTCCTCAGCACGTTCTCGACGTCGAGCAGTTCGTGCATCACGAACTGCATGTCGCGCAGGGGCGGGGTGTAGCGGGCCATCGTTTTGACTCCAGGTTCGAAAGGGTGAGGAGGATTCAGTGTCCGGTCGTTGCAGACCGAACGTTCGTTTCTTTTTGTGCGCCTGGCGGCAGGTCGCGGCGATAGGAATCGATCAGTCGCTCGAAGCTGCGCTGCGCACGTCCAACCGCGTCGGGACTGTCGAGCAGTCGGCCGTCGTGGTGCAGCACCAGGATCACGCCGTACAGCTGGAACACCAGTTCCTGAACGTCGAGGTCGGCGGGCAGGTCTCCGACCTCCACCGCCTGCTGGATGGCGCGCGACAACTCACGCTGCCACGAGCGCACCATTGCCACCAGTTCCTCGCGCACCGAGCCGGGTCGATCGTCGTACTCGGCGGCGCCGGAGATCCAGATGCAGCCACGCGCCGCCTCGATCGCAGTGCGCTCGAGCCAGCGCTTGAAGATGGCTCGCAGGCGCGGCAGGCCACGCTTCTCCCTGAGGCCAGGTACCAGCACGTCGTCGACGAAGCGTCGCTCGTAGGCCTTGAGCACCGCAATCTGCAGATCCTCACGCGAGCCGAAGTGAGCAAACACCCCGCTCTTCGACATCTGCATGCGTTCGGCCAGCGGGCCGATCGTCAGGCCCTCCAGGCCGTTGCGGGAAGCCAGTTCGAGCGCGGCCTCGACGATGGCCGCGCGGGTCTGCTCGCCCTTGCGTGTCGGCGCCGTCGAACGGCGTCGGCCGCTCGGTGCGTCGGGTCGGGAAACAGTAGGAAGCGCCATCCGGTTGCTTTCGAACGTTCGTGCTAATTTCTGCACAGACTACCCGAGGCGACGGGCAACTTGCGAGCCTGCGGGCGGCGTTTAGGCGCGCGCCTCTATTGGTGCGGTGCAGCATCGGGTGGCAGCGGGCGGGAAGGCATCGAGTGTCCCGGATCAGCACCGCGGCTTTCGGCGTCGGAGCGCTTCGCCATCGGCGCGAAAACGGGGCCGGTATAATCGCGCTCCGGTGTCGCCTGCCCGACAGACATTCTTCCCCGGTGCCCGGCGCATCGATTGGCGGGCAGTCCGTGCAACTTCCCCGCGTGCAGCCTGTCGATCGCTCGCCACCGCACGCGTCCCATGCAACGATCGACGACGCGCGGCGTTGAACCGGTCCGCCCGGCCATTGAGACCGATCCTCGCGGTTTCGCGCACGAGCCTGCCGCGGCCGATGCGGCCACGATCGAGGGTCGTCGGCCCAACGACCGGCGCAGGTCGCGGCCGCGAGACAGGAGATGACGAGGCATGCGGGAACGACTGCTCGAGTTGAGGTCGCTGATGGCGCCGTTCGTCGACGAGCTGCAGCTGCTGGGCGCCATCGTCGCGATCCTGCTGCTGGCGCTGGCGGTGCGCTACGTGCTGAACCGCATCCTGCGGCGCTTCTTCGACAGCGTCGGCGCGCGCGCGACGACGGTGGACCAGCGGCGACGCATCAGCACGCTGGGCAACGTGCTGGACAACACGGTCTCGCTGCTGGTCGTCGCCATCGCCGTTATGCTCGTTCTCAACCAGATCGGAATCTCGATCGTGCCGATCCTCGGCGCCGCCGGCGTGGTGGGCATCGCCGTAGGCTTCGGCGCGCAGAGCCTGGTCAAGGACGTCTTTGCGGGGTTCTTCCTGCTGGTCGAGAACCAGCTCCGCGTTGGCGACGTGGTCGAGATCGCCGGAAAGACGGGCGTGGTCGAGGAATTGAGCCTGCGTCGCACCAAGCTGCGCGGCTACGACGGCAGCGTCCACTACATCTCCAACGGCCTGGTCACCACCGTGACCAACATGTCGGCGGAGTTCGCGTTTGCGGTGGTCGACGTCGCGGTGACGCCGGGCGAGAATGTCGAACGCGCATTCGAGGTGATGCACGCGACCGCACAGGCGCTGCGCGCGACCGACGAATTCGGTGCGAAGATCCTGGGCGAGCTCGAGATCGCCGGCGTCGAGCGCTGGACCGACACCGCGCTGACGATCCGTGCACGAATCAGGACGCGGGCACTCGACCAATGGTCGGTGCGGCGCGAATACCTGCAGCGGCTCGAGGCGGCGTTCCGTCGCGAGCACATCCGGTTCCCTTCGCCGCCGCAGCCAGCGGTGCCCGCCCCGGCCGCCAACGGCGCGGCGGCACGGCCGATGTGAGCTTGACGTTGCGATCGGTTCGGTGACATAAGCTGCTCGCAGCTTTCCGGAGGCTTCGACGATGACCGGCGACACCCGTTCAGACCTCTTCTTCCTGCCGTCGTGGCCCCCAGTGCCCGACGCGGTGCTGTGGGTGTCGCTGACGATCGTCGTCGCGGGCTTGCTGGGCGAGGCCGTGTTCCGCTGGCTCAGGCTGCCACGCGTAGTGGGCTACGCGGCGGTCGGCACGATCCTGGCAGCGTTCGGCCTGGGGCTGTCTGGCGCCGCACTCAAGCCGAGCTTTCGCCTGATCGTCGACCTGGCGATGGCGTTGCTGCTGTTCGAGCTGGGCAGCCGCATCAACCTGCGCTGGCTGCGCACCAATCCGTGGCTGCTCGCCACCAGCCTCGCCGAAGCCCTGCTGAGCTTCGTGGCGGTGTTCGTGACCTTGACGCTGCTGGGCACCGAGCCGCACGTGGCCGCTCCGGTCGCCGCGATCATGATCGCCACGTCGGCCGCGGTCGTGATGCGCGTGGCTTCCGAGTTCGACGCGTCGGGCCAGGTGACGGAGCGGATGATCCTGCTCACGGGGCTGAACACTTTCTATGCGGTGCTGGGCACGAAGTTCGTCGTCGGCTGGCTGCATGCGACATACGCGGGCAGCTGGGTGCGTTCGTTCGCGCACCCGCTGTACCTGCTCGCCGGTTCGGCGATCGTGGCCGCGCTGCTGGCGTTCTGCGTGTCGCTGATCGCGCGCCGGCTCGACCTGCGCAACGAGAACTCGGCACTGCTGCTGATCGGCATGATCCTGCTCGCGCTGTCCGTCACCAAGATGGCCAACCTGTCGACGCTGCTGGTGCCGCTGCTGGCCGGCGTGATGCTGCGCAACAGCACCGAGCGGCCGTGGATCTGGCCGCGCCACTTCGGCACCGCGGGCGGTGCGCTGGTGCTGCTGCTGTTCGTCGTCACCGGCTCGGTCTGGTCGCTCGAGGCGCTGGCCGTCGGGGCGGGGCTGGGCCTGGCGGTGATCTTCGCGCGGCTCGCCGCGAAGACGCTGGTCACGGCAGCGTTCAGCCGGCCCAGCGGCATCTCGCTCAGGCAGGGGACGGCGCTGGGCGTCGCGCTGGTGCCGATCTCGGGCACCGCACTGGTCTTGATGTCCGACCTGCAGGGGTTGTATCCGGAGTTCGCCGCCCTGCTCGTCGGAATCGTGTTCAGCGCGGTGGCCGTGCTCGAACTGATCGGGCCGATCGTGGTGCAGGCGGCACTGCGCTACGTGCACGAAGACCACGCCCGCTGACCCGGAGAAGAGCCCGATGCCGCTTGAACCGTTTGCCGATTCGCGCGCCCTGTCGCTGGGCGTAGAGCTGGAGCTGCAGATCGTCAATACGCACGACTTCGACCTCACCCACGGCGCGCGCGACCTGCTGCGCCTGGTGGCCCGGCACAAGATTCCGGGCGACGTGAAGCCGGAGATGACCGACGCCATGATCGAGCTGTCGACCAGCATCTGCAGCGACTACTCGGCCGTGGTCGCGCAGCTGCGCGAGACACGCGACGCGCTGGTCGAGTGCGCCACCAAGCTCGACATCGGCCTGTCGGGCGGCGGCACGCATCCGTTCCAGGACTGGAGCCAGCGGCGGATCGCCGACACGCCGCGCTTTCACATGCTGCACGAGCTGTACGGCTACCTGTCCAAGCAGTTCACGGTGTTCGGCCAGCACGTCCACATCGGCTGCGCCGGGCCCGACAGCGCGCTGGTGCTGCTGCACGGCCTGTCGCGCTTCATTCCGCACTTCATCGCGCTGTCGGCGTCCTCGCCGTTCGTCCAGGGCATCGACACCGGCTTTCACTCGGCGCGGCTGAACTCGGTGTTCGCGTTCCCGCTGTCGGGCCGCGCCCCGTTCGCGCTCACCTGGGAGGAGTTCACGCACTTCTTCGACAAGATGACGCGCACCGGGGTGGTCGACAGCATGAAGGACTTCTACTGGGACATCCGTCCCAAGCCGGAGTTCGGCACCATCGAGGTGCGCGTGCTCGACACGCCGCTCACGATCGAGAAGGCTGCGGCGCTGGCCGCCTACATCCAGTGCGTGGCGCGCTGGCTCACGGTCGAGCAGCCATACCGTCCGCTCGAGGACGACTACCTCGTCTACACCTTCAACCGCTTCCAGGCCTGCCGCTTCGGGTTCGACGGCACTTTCGTCGATCCGCGTACCGGCGAGCACCGGACCATCCGCGAGGACATCGCCGAGACGCTCGGCGCGATCGAGCAGCACGCGATCGAACTGGGTGCCGAAGATGCGTGCCGGCGCGTGCGTGACGACATCGGTGCACTGGGAAACGACGCATCGTGGGCGCGCAGCACCTACCAGCGTGAAATGCTGCTCCCAGAGGTGGTGCGCCAGCAGTGCCTGCGCTGGAGCCGCTGAGCGATCATGGTTGTCCGGCCGCTGAAGATCGGCCTGTCGGCACGCCTGATGCACACGCCGCCCAGGGAGCTGGGGTTTCGCAACAAGACCTTGCAGTACCTGGAGCAGTCGATCGCGCACTGGATCATGGCGCACGGCGCGATCGTGCTGATGATCCCCACGCTGAGCGCCGACGCCGAGGTGTCGCGGCGTGGCATCCCGGTGCGCGCCTACGTTCGCGAGCTCGACGGCCTGGTGCTGCAGGGCGGCGCAGACGTGAGTCCGCGCTCGTACGGCAAGCAGCCGCTACGCGCCGAATGGGCGGGCGACATCGTGCGTGACCGCTACGAAATGGAGTTGATGCACGAGTTCATGGCGCAGGGCAAGCCGGTGCTCGGCATCTGCCGCGGCGCGCAGCTGATGAACGTCGCCCTCGGCGGCACGCTGTTCCAGGACATCGCGACGCAATGCCCGCAGGCGTTCCCGCACGTCGATCCCGACCTGTACGACCAGCTGCACCACGAGGTGTGCTTCGAGCCGGGGTCACGGCTGGCGACCCTGTACGACCACATGGAAACCGCGCGCGTGACGAGCATCCATCACCAGGCGGTCGACCGGCTCGGCAGCGACCTGATCGTCGACGCACGCTCGCCCGACGGCATCGTCGAGGCGATCCGCTGGCGCGGCGCCGGCTACGCGATGGGATTCCAGTGGCACCCCGAGTTCCATGGGGGCGCGCACGGCCTGGTCGACAGCTCGCCGATCGTGCTCGACTTCCTGGCAGCGGCCGAACGGATGCGCGAGCAGGCCTGAGCCGGCGCGCACGGCGTGCGTCAGCCGCCCCGGTCCAGCAGCTCCAGGTCGGCCACCAGCGGGCTGTGGTCGGACAGCCTCGCCCACTGGATGCCGCGCAGCACGCGCACCGCGCTGACGCGGAATCCGCGCTGGTAGATGCGGTCCATCCGCAGCCAGGGCACCAGCGCCGGGTAGGTGCGGGCGGTGCGCACCATGCGCGCGGCGACCTTCAGGGCCGGATCGGGCGCCGCGACGGGCGGAGAGCGGTCGCGCGTGAAATAGGCCGCGCGCTGCACGAGATCGACCTTCGGGCCGAGCGCATCGAACACCTCGACCACGCCGATGTCCGCGCACAGCCGCTCCGAGAGGCGGTTGCGCCAGTCGTTGAAATCGCCCGCGATGATGAGCGGCGCATCGGATGCGACCTCGCGCGACACCCAGTCGATCAGCGCGTCGAGCTGGCGCTCGCGACTGCGCGCGAGCAGGCCGAAGTGCACCACGAAGCAGTGCACCTCGATGCCCTCGATGCGTACCACGCAATGCAGCACGCCGCGCTTCTCCAGCGCGTGGTCGGAGACGTCGCGGTTCTCCAGCCCGATGATCGGGTAACGCGACAGCAGCGCATTGCCGTGATGGCCGTGCAGGTAGGTGGCGTTGCACCCGTATGCGGTCTCGAAGCTTTGCTTGAGCTTGGGCGACTTGGCGAGGAACACGTCCTGCGGCTCGGCCGGCCAGTGCTCGAAGCGGCGCGCGTGATGCGCATGCTGGCCCTGCACCTCCTGCAGGAAGATCAGGTCGCCGCCCAGGTCGTGCAACCGCAAACGCAATTCGTGGATGCGCGCGACCCGGCGCAGCCCCACGAAGTCGCGCAGCACCCCTTTGTGGATGTTGTAGGTCGCCACCCGCAGCGCCTGCCGTGCCTGCATCGGGGCGGCAGGCTCCGACGGGGCGCCGCCGCTGCGCGGCTGCGACGCGTGCGGCTTGCGGCGCCGCCCCTGCTGGGGTCGCGCGATCTCGACCTGCGTGCTGCCTGCTGCGCGGGGCCGTCGCGAAACCAGGCTCATCGCGACGCCCCTCCGGCGGTACTGCCGGCGCCGCCCGCGCGGACCGGCAGCTGCCTGATCGCCTCCGCGTTGCTCCACGAGAAACAGCGCTCGGCAGCCTGCTCCCACGGCAGCCACGCGTAGCGCAGATGTTCGCGCGGCGCGATGGTGATCGCTACCGGCGCGGGCAGGCGCAGGCCGAACACGTGTTCGGTATTGTGCGTGACTCCCTCGGGATAGCGATGTCGCCAGTGCATGTAGATCTCGTAGCGGTTCTCGAGTTTCCAGTCGGTCAGTTCGTAGTGTGCAGTGTCGAGACCGGTCTCCTCCAACACTTCACGCCTGCAGGTCTGAACGAGCGGCTCATCGGCAGACTCCTTGCTGCCGGTGACCGACTGCCAGAAGCCCGGATGGTCGGCGCGCTCGAGCAGCAGCACCCGCAGCTCTGCCGTGTGGATCACGACCAGCACCGACTCGGGAACCTTGGTCCCCGCCACGGTTCATCGACCCCCAAGCATACAGGCCGGATGCCTCAGGCCTTGGCCGGCTCTGCAACGCGCAGCCGGATGTGCAACTCGCGCAGCTGCTTCTCGTCCACCGGCGATGGCGCCTGCGTGAGCAGGCATTGCGCGCGCTGCGTTTTCGGGAAAGCGATCACGTCGCGAATCGATTCGGCACCGGCCATCATCGTGACGATGCGGTCGAGCCCGAAGGCGATTCCGCCGTGCGGCGGCGCGCCGTACTGCAGCGCGTCGAGCAGGAAGCCGAACTTCGCGCGCGCCTCCTCGGGACCGATCTTCAGGGCACGGAACACCTTGCTCTGCACGTCTTCGCGGTGGATGCGAACCGAGCCGCCGCCGATCTCCCAGCCGTTGAGCACCATGTCGTATCCCTTGGCCAGGCAGCGGCCGGGATCGGACTCCATGAGGTCTTCGTGGCCGTCCTTCGGCGACGTGAACGGGTGGTGCACCGCCACCCAGCGTGCCGCCTCCTCGTCGCGCTCGAACATCGGGAAATCGACCACCCACAGCGGCTTCCAGCCGGACTCCACCAGGCCGTGGCGGCGCCCGAACTCCGAGTGGCCGATGCGCCCGCGCAGCGCGCCGATCGCGTCGTTGACCACTTTGGCCCGATCGGCCCCGAAGAAGATCAGGTCGCCAGCGGCCGCGCCGGTGCGCTCGAGAATGGCGGCGATCGCGGCGTCGTGCAGGTTCTTCACGATCGGAGACTGCAGCCCCTCGCGTCCCCTGGCCGGGTCGTTGACCTTGATCCACGCCAGGCCGCGCGCGCCGTAGATCGCCACGAACTGGCCGTAACCGTCGATCTCGCCACGCGTCATCTCGCCGCCGCCAGGCACGCGCAGCGCCACCACGCGCCCACCCTCCATGTTGGCGGGCGCGCTGAACACCTTGAAATCGACGTCCTTCATCACGTCGGTGAGCTCGGTGAAGGCGAGCTTCACGCGCAGGTCTGGCTTGTCGGAGCCGTACAACCGCATCGCCTCGTCGTACGGCATCACGGGGAACTGCGCCGGCAGCTCGACACCGATCGCGTTGCGGAACACCACGCGGATCATGTCCTCGAAGATCGCGCGGATCTCCGATTCCGACAGGAACGAGGTCTCGCAGTCGATCTGCGTGAACTCCGGCTGACGGTCGGCGCGCAGGTCCTCGTCACGAAAGCACTTCGTGATCTGGTAGTAGCGGTCGAAGCCGGCCACCATCAGCAACTGCTTGAAGAGCTGCGGCGACTGGGGCAGCGCGAAGAACTCGCCGGCATTCACGCGCGACGGCACCAGGTAGTCGCGTGCGCCCTCAGGCGTCGAGCGCGTGAGCATCGGCGTTTCGATGTCGATGAAGCCGAGCGCATCGAGGTACTTGCGCACCTCCATCGCGACGCGATAGCGCAGCATCAGGTTCTGCTGCATCGGCGCGCGCCGCAGGTCGAGCACGCGATGCGTGAGCCGCGTGGTCTCGGAGAGGTTCTCGTCGTCGA
>CAZBTE010000044.1:0-11849 GCA_964494665.1 uncultured Limnobacter sp. | reverse complement strand
ACTTCGCGCAGCGCCTCGTCGGAGTTGGCCGGGTCCATCTGGTAGGTCTTCTTGTTGCCCTTGCCCAAGGTGCCCGAGGAACCCACCGCGTCGCGGAACGGGCCGTAGAACCCCGAGGCGTACTTGGCCGAGTACGCCATGATCTTCGTGTGGATGTGGCCGGCCGCCTCGAGCGCCTGGCGGATCGCGCCGATGCGCCCGTCCATCATGTCGGAGGGCGCAACGATGTCGACGCCTGCGTGCGCCTGGACCAGCGCCTGCTGCACCAGGATCTCCACCGTGGGGTCGTTCAGCACGTAACCGTCGTCGTCGATGACGCCGTCCTGGCCGTGGCTGGTGTACGGATCGAGCGCCACGTCGGTCAGCACGCCCAGTTCGGGAAAGCGCTGCTTGAGCGCCGCCACCGTGCGCGGCACCAGGCCGTCGGCATCGGCCGCTGCACTGCCGTCGGGCGTCTTCAGTGACGGGTCGATGACCGGAAACAGCGCCATCACCGGAATGCCGAGTGACAGGCAGTCTTCGGCCACCGGCAGCAGCCGGTCGACCGTCATGCGCTCGACACCGGGCATCGAAGCGACCGCTTCGCTGCGCGCCTTGCCGTCGAGCACGAACACCGGGTAGATCAGGTCGTCGGTGTGCAGCACGTGCTCGCGCACCAGGCGGCGCGAGAAGTCGTCGCGTCGCAAGCGGCGCATGCGCGCGGCCGGGAAATCCTGCATGTAGTGGAGGCCTCGGGTCATGGTGCGTCGTTCCTTCGGGTAAGGATTGCGTCGGAGTGCGGCGTTCCCGCCGGCGCCGGCAACCATCCTGCGATGAATTCGCGCGCCTCGTCCACGCCGATCCGCCGGGTCGCCGAAAAAGATAGCAGAGCGAGCGGATTGGGCATCTGCAACGCGCGCAGCGCCGCCTCGGCGTCGCGCATCGCCGCTGCCTGCTGTGCGTGTCCGAGCTTGTCGGCCTTCGTGAGCAGCACCAGCAGGGGCACCTCGGGACGCATCCAGGCGAGCAGTGCGCGGTCGAGCTCGGTGAGGCCGCGTCGCATGTCGAGCACCAGCACGACGCCGGCCAGCGTGCTTCGCTGCGACAGGTAGCGCCCGGCAAGCTGGTCCCAGGCGCGCTTGATCTCGAGCGGCGCCGTGGCGAAGCCGTAGCCCGGGGTGTCGACGATGAAACCCACTGGGGGCTGGCCCTCCGGGCCGAGCGCGAAGTAGTTCAGCGCCTGGGTGCGTCCCGGCGTCCTGCTGGCGAAGGCGAGGCGCCGCCGCTGGCACAGCACGTTGATGGCCGTGGACTTGCCGGCATTCGAGCGCCCGACGAATGCCACCTCCGGCACGCCTTCCTGCGCGGGAAGCTGTTCGAGCCGTGCAACGGTGACGGCGAATCGGGCGGTCGTGAGAATGGGGGCCACGGCGGCGAGCCGAACGGGTGTGACGGCCGGAACGACCGCGGATCGGGGCGCTATTGTACAATTCGCCGTTTGTACCGGCTGCGTTTCGCAGCCTCCGCATACTCCGGGTCCGCCCATGCTCCGAGCCAAATCGTTCGCCGCCGTCGCTGTCTCGACCCTCGCGCTTCCAGGCGTCGTGTTCGCCCAGGCGCCTGCCCCCGATGCCAAGCGCGGAGCGCAGCTCGCACAGGAGGTCTGCGCGGCCTGCCACGGCGTCGACGGCAACAGCGCCGACCCGGCCAATCCCAAGCTGGCGGGCCAGCACGTCGACTACCTCGTCAAGCAGCTCCTCAACTTCAAGCCGAAGGAAGGCGCCGAGCAGGCCGAGCGGGTCAGCGCCATCATGGCCGGCTTTGCCGCGATGCTCTCCGATGCCGACGCGCGGGCCGTTGCGGCGCACTACGCGGCGCAGTCGCTGAAGCCGGCGGCGGCCACCGACAAGGCGCTGGTCGAGCTCGGCCAGCGCATCTACCGCGGCGGCATCGCCGACAAGGGCGTTCCCGCGTGCGCCGGTTGCCACGGCCCGAGCGGTGCCGGCATCCCGTCGTTGTATCCGCGGCTGCACGGTCAGTTCGCCGGGTATACGGAGGCGCAGCTGGTGGCGTTCCGCCAGGGCGAGCGCGCCAACAGCGCACAGATGACGACCATCGCGGAGCGCATGTCCGACCGCGAGATGAAGGCCGTCGCCGACTACATCGCCGGCCTTCGCTGAGTCACGCGAACCGGCCGGCGGCGCGCGCCTGGCCGGCTGCCGGCCCCGCAGGGCGCCCGCAGGAACTGCATGATGCGCGCAGGGTCGTCCCGGGGCGTGCCTCGTTCCAGGGGTAAGGTAGCGCGCAAGGCCCGCGACCCATGCTCCAGGAGGCTGCGATGCTGATCCGCCGTCGATCCACTGCCGAGCCGCTGCCGTCGGAGATCACTCCGCGAACCCTGTACGAGAACCGCCGCGCGGTGCTGAGGGCCGCGGCAGCCGGCTTCGCGACGTGGTCGGGCGCAGTTGCCGCAGGCGCCGCCGTGGCGCCGGCAACCGCGGTTGCAGCGGCGCCCGGAAACCCGTCCCGGACCGCGTCCGGCGCTGACCGGCTGCAGGCGCGCTCGAGCACGCTGTCGACGATGGAGCGACCGACGTCGTACGAGCACGTCACCAGCTACAACAACTTCTACGAGTTCGGTACCGACAAGGAAGACCCGGCGCTCTACGCCGGCTCGCTGCGCGTCAGGCCGTGGACGGTGGCGGTGGAGGGCGAAGTCGCCAGGCCGCGAGTGTTCGACATCGACGAGCTGGTCGGAATGGCAGCGCTCGAGGAACGCGTCTACCGGATGCGTTGCGTCGAGGGCTGGTCGATGGTGATTCCCTGGGTCGGTTTCCCGCTGACCGAGCTGATCAGGCGCGTCGAGCCGACCGGCAACGCGAAGTACGTCGAGTTCGTCACGCTCGCCGACCGCGAACAGATGCGCGGCCTGCGCTCGTCGGTGCTCGCGTGGCCGTACGTCGAGGGGCTGCGCATGGACGAGGCGATGCACGCGCTGACCCTGCTCACGTTCGGCCTGTACGGCGAGGTGCTGCCGAAGCAGAACGGCGCGCCGGTGCGCATCGTGGTGCCGTGGAAGTACGGGTTCAAGAGCGCGAAGTCGCTGGTGAAGATCCGCTTCGTCGAAAACCAGCCGGTCAACAGCTGGCAGCGCTCGGCGCCGCACGAGTACGGCTTCTACTCGAACGTGAATCCGAAGGTCAGCCATCCGCGCTGGTCGCAGGCGACCGAGCGCCGCATCGGCGAAGACGGCTTCCTGCAACGCAAGCGCCCGACGTTGATGTTCAACGGCTACGCCGAGCAGGTGGCGTCGTTGTACGCCGGCATGGACCTGCGCAAGGAGTACTAGGCTGTCCCCGCGAGCGTTGGCGGGGCTGCGCGTCGCGGTTTTCGCGGCGGCACTGCTGCCGCTGCTGCGGCTGGTGGTGCTCGGATACGCGGACCGGATGGGTGCCAATCCGGTGGAGTTCGTCACGCGCTCCACCGGCACCTGGACCCTTGTGATGCTGTGCCTGACGCTGTCCGTCACGCCGCTGCGCCGGCTGCTCGGCTGGCCATGGCTGCTGCGCCTGCGCCGCATGCTGGGGCTGTACGCATTCTTCTACGCGACGCTGCACTTCACCACCTGGGTGTGGCTCGACCAGTGGTTCGAGCCATGGTCGATGGTGATGGACATCGTCGAGCGTCCGTTCATCACCGTCGGGTTCACCGCGTTCGTGCTGATGCTGCCGCTGGCGGCCACGTCGACGAAGGCCATGATGCGCCGGCTCGGCTCGCGCTGGCAGGAGCTGCACCGCCTCGTCTATGCAATCGCGGTGCTGGCCGTGCTGCACTTCTGGTGGCACAAGGCGGGCAAGAACGATTTTGCCGAGCCGATGGTCTACGCGGTGGTGGTCGCGCTGCTGCTCGGCCTTCGCGTTGCCTGGCACCTCGCACGGCGCGTGCCGGCGTCCGTCTCAGCGCGGCAGCGGTCGCTCGAGCGCGAATAGCGACGCGACCGACTCGCGCTCGCGCACCAGGTGCGCGTCGCGGCCGTCGACGACCACTTCGGCGGCTCGCGCGCGGGTGTTGTAGTTCGAGGACATTGCCATGCCGTAGGCGCCGGCCGATGCAATCGCGAGCAGGTCGCCTTCGGCGACTGCGAGTTCGCGGCCGCGCGCCAGCCAGTCGCCGGACTCGCACACCGGGCCGACGATGTCGTAGCGCTGCACCGGCGTGTCATCGCGTCGCTGCACCGGCAGCACCGCGTGCCACGCGTCGTACAGGGACGGGCGCATCAGGTCGTTCATCGCCGCGTCGACCACCGCGAAGCGGTGCTCGCCGTTGCGCTTGAGGTACTCAACGCGCGTGAGCAGCACGCCGGCGTTGCCCACGATCGAACGGCCGAACTCGAACATCAGCTCGTACGAGGCGCCGCGCGGATGGCGGTCGAGCCGCTCGAAGACCGCCGCGAACAGCGCCTCGCGCGACGGCGGCTCCTCCGCGTCGTAGCGGATGCCCAGGCCGCCGCCGAGGTCGAGGTGACGCAGCGTGATGCCTTCGGCATGCAGCGCGTCGACCAGTTCGAGCAGCTTGTCGAGTGCGGCGAGGAACGGCTCGATCGCGGTGATCTGCGACCCGATGTGGCAGTCGATCCCATGCACCTCGAGGTTGGGCAGTCGCGCGGCAGTGCGGTACGCCGCGAGCGCCGCATCGTGCGCGATGCCGAACTTGTTCTCGCGCAGGCCGGTCGAGATGTACGGGTGCGTGCGCGCGTCGACGTTGGGGTTCACGCGCAGCGACACCGGGGCCCGGCGCCCGAGCGCCCCCGCGACGCGATCCAGCCGCAGCAACTCGCTCTCCGACTCGACGTTGAAGCAGCGCACGCCGGCCTCGAGCGCCATGCGCATCTCGGCTTCGCTCTTCCCTACCCCGGAGAACACGGTCCGCGACGGCGCGCCGCCCACTGCGAGCACGCGCTGCAGCTCGCCGCCCGACACGATGTCGAATCCCGCGCCTTCGCGCGCCAGAAGGTCGACCACCGCGAGGTTCGAGTTGGCCTTCAGTGCGTAGCAGACCAGCACGTTGCGCGTGCCGGCGGCGCGGCGGAACTCGCCGAACGCCTCGACGATCGCGCGGCGTGAATAGACGTAGGTGGGCGTGCCGAAGCGCTCGGCAATCTCCTCGAGCGCCAGTTCTTCGGCGAACAGCGTGTTCTGGCGATACTGGAACGGGGTCATCGTGACTTCTTCTTGTCCGGTTCGGAGCCAGGAGTTGGCAGGTACAGTGGCCCGCGCTGGCCGCAGCCGGCCAGCAGAACGACTGCGGCGGCGAGCGCGGTCGTCTGCAGCACTGCGCGCCTGCGTCGGGGTATCGAGGGTGAAGTTGCGGCGGCCGAGGCTTGCTTTCGCATGCTGCGCCACTCAGAACACCTGGTCGCGGATCCGGTCGGCATCCGCGCCCGCCGCCACGCCGTCCTCGGAGACGCCCAGCGACGCGATGCCGTGCCCCGGCGTCGATTCGGCGTAGTAGTAGTCGCCGGCGATGTTGACCACGCCCGGCGGCGGTGCGAGCGCCGTTTCGGGCGCGCCCTTCAGTGCGCTGGCCATGTAGTCGATCCAGATCGGCAGCGCCAGCCCGCCGCCGGTCTCGCGATCGCCCAGCTTGTTCGGCTGGTCGAATCCGACCCACGACACCGCCGCAATCTGTGAGCTGTACCCCGCGAACCACGCGTCGACCGAATCGTTGGTCGTGCCGGTCTTGCCGGCCAGGTCGCTGCGCTTCAGGGAGCGCGCGCGCGTGGCCGTGCCCATGCGCACCACGTCGCGCAGCATGTTGTCCACCAGGAATGCGTTGCGGGGATCGATCACGCGCAGCGACTCGTCGCCGGCCTGTCCGGGATGCGCGCTCGCGAGCAGCCGCCCGCTGCTGTCGGTGATGCGAGACACGATGTACGGTTCGATGCGATAGCCGCCGTTGGCGAACACTGCGATGCCGCGCGCCATCTGCCACGGCGTGACCGAGCCCGCGCCCAGCGCCATCGTCAGGAACGGCGGGTGGCGCTCGGCATCGAAGCCGAAGCGCGTCACGTAGTCCTGCGCGTACTGGGGCCCGATTGCGTCGAGCAACCGGATCGACACCATGTTCTTGGAGCGGGCGAGTGCGGTGCGCATCGTCATGGGCCCCTCGAACTTGCCGTCGTAGTTCTTCGGGTCCCACAGCTGCCCGCCGGTGCGCGCCGGGTCGATCAGCACCGGCGCGTCGTTGACCACGGTGCTGGTCATGAAACCCTTCTCGAGCGCGGCCGAGTAGATGAACGGCTTGAAGCTCGAACCGGGTTGGCGCCAGGCCTGGGTGACGCGGTTGAACTTGTTGCGCTCGAAGTCGAACCCTCCCACCAGCGCACGGATCGCGCCATCGCGCGCGTCGACCGCGACGAAGGCCGCCTGTACTTCGGGCAACTGGCCGATCGTGTAGCGGCCCTTGCCGGTGTCGACGATGCGTACCAGCGCGCCGCGCTCGAGCCGGCGCGATGCCGGTGCACGCGCACTCAGCGCCGGCGCAACGAACTTCAGCGCGTCGCCGGTGATCTCGATCGCGCGGCCGCGTCCACGCGACACCGCAACCCGCTTCGGGTTCGCCTCGAGCACGACTGCCGCAAGGAACTCGCCGACGTCTCCGCTCTCGTCGATCGCCGCCGCGATCGCCTCTTCGGCGGCGGCTGCATCGGCGGGAAGCGCGATCTTGCGCTCCGGCCCGCGGAAGCCACGGCGGCGATCGTAGTCGATCACGCCGCGCTCGAGCGCCTGGTTGGCGGCCTGCTGGTCCTGCGGCAGGATCGTCGTGTAGATCTTCATTCCCGCCGAGTAGATCTCCTCGCGGTACAGGTCGAAGGCCAGCTGGCGCGCCAGTTCCGCGACGTACGGCGCGTGCACCGGATACTCGACGTGTGCGGGCATGAACTCCAGCGGCTCCTCGAGCGCCGCCTTGTGTTCGGCGTCGGACAGGAAGCCGGCCTCGTGCATGCGGCCGAGGATGTAGCGCTGCCGCTCGATGGCGCGCTTGGGATTGACCATCGGGTTGAAGCGTGACGGCGCCTTGGGCAAGCCGGCCAGTACCGCCGCCTCGGCGGCGCCCAGTTGGGCCAGCGGCTTGCCGAAATACGTCTGCGAGGCCGCCGCGAAACCGTAGGAGCGCTTGCCCAGGTAGATCTGGTTCAGGTACAGCTCGAAGATCTGTTCCTTGCTCAGGTTGTCCTCGATGCGAAGTGCCAGCAGGATCTCGACGATCTTGCGCGTGTAGGTGCGTTCCGAGGAAAGGAAGAACTCGCGCGCGAGCTGCATCGTGATCGTGCTCGCACCCTGCTCGGTGCCGCGCGCGAGCAGGTTCACCAGTGCTGCGCGTGCCACGCCGACCAGGTCGACGCCGACGTGGTCGAAGAAGCGCGTGTCCTCGGCAGCGAGCACCGCGTTCCTGACCACCGGCGGAACGTCGCCGATGCGCACGAAGGTGCGGCGCTCCTCGCCGAACTCGCCGATCAGCTGGCCGTCGGCGGTGTAGACGCGCAACGGCATGCGTGGCCGGTAGTCGAGCATCGCGTCGAGCGGCGGCAGGCGATCGTTGGCCAGCAGCAGCGCGAACACGGAGAGCAGGCCGGCGGCGAGCACTGCGGCGACCGGGATCGCGAGCACCGTCAGGCCCAGGTGAATCCAGTTCTTCTTCGTGGCAGGCTTGCGGCGCCGGCGGCGGGTGTCGGGTTTTGTCATGCGCACATCTGCGGGCTTCGCGTCCGCGTCGCTGTCGGACGATTCTATACGGATCGAGCCCGGTCGCCCGGGCCCGATGAGCGGGACGGATCCTGTACCACGGCACGCAACCCGGGGGCGTCGCGCACCTGCCGCACGACCGCCTCGATCAACCGTTGATACCTGGCGGCGAACGCGACCCGGCCGGATGGTCGATGCCATGCGACGGATGGAGTCGGTCCGCTGCAAACTTCGCCAGAAAAGGCTTTACAGTAAATCGAGCTTGTTGCTAGCATCTCAAGCGAATTGTAGATATTCAACGTAAATCCTTGGATTATCGGGGATTTTTCGACGCCGAGGCACCTCGTGGCAGCAAGTCTGTCGAGTCTGTTCAAACGTACCGCTCCGCCCCTGGTCGGCATCGACCTGAGCGCCTCCAGCGTCAAGGTGGTGGAGCTGGAGAAAGGCCAGCGTACCCCGATGCGCCTGGAACGCTACGCGATAGAGCCGGTCGAGCGTGGCGCCATCGTCGACGGCAACATCGAGAAGGCAGAGGCGGTGGCCGACGCGCTTCAGCGCGCGCTGCGCAAGTGCGGCACCCGCGCGCGCGAGGCGGCCCTCGCGCTGCCTTCGGGTGCGGTGATCACCAAGAAGATCATGCTGCCCGCCGGCCTGCACGAGGAAGACTACGAGTTGCAGGTCGAGACCGAGGCCAGCCAGTACATTCCGTTCCCGATCGAGGAAGTCAACCTCGACTTCCAGATCATCGGTCCGGCCCCGGCTTCCGAAGAAGAGGTCGACGTGCTGCTGGCCGCTTCGCGCAAGGAGAAGGTCGACGACCGCGTGGCGGTGGCGGAGATGGCGGGGCTGCGCCCGGTGGTCATGGACGTCGAGCCGTACGCGCTGCGCGCAGCGGTCGACAACGTCACCGACTTCATGCCCAACAACGGCCAGGGCCAGATCATCGCGATCTTCTCGATCGGGCAGACGATCACCTACCTCACGGTCGTGCTCAATCGCCAGACGATCTTCGAGCGCGAGCAGACGTTCGGTGGGCAGCAGCTCACGCAGGACCTGGTGCGCTTGTACGGGCTCACGCCCGAGGAGGCCGAGCTGAAGAAGCGCTCGGGCGACCTGCCCGACAACTACCAGCGTGACCTGCTGCAGCCGTTCGTCGAGCAGGCTGCCACCGACATCGGGCGCGCGCTGCAGTTCTTCTTCACGTCCACGCCCTATACGCGCGTGGACCAGATCTTCCTGGCAGGCGGTTCGTCGGTGGTGCCCGGACTGGCCGAGACCGTGGCGCAGCGCACACAGGTGCCGGCCGAGATCCTCAGCCCGTTCCACGGCATGGAGGTGGCCGGCACGATCCGCGAGCGACAGCTGCGCGCCGACGCGCCCGCGCTGCTGGTTGCCACCGGACTGGCGATGCGGAGGTTCGACGCATGACCATGCGCATCAACCTGCTCCCGCACCGGGAGATGCGCCGCGAGCGGCGCAAGAAGGACTTCCTCGGCCTGATGGCGCTGGTCGGCGTGTGCGCCGCGGTGGCAGCCGTGGCGATCGCGCTGGTGATCGACCAGCGCATCGATGCGCAACGCGCGCGCAACGACTTCATCAAGGCCGAGAACAAGAAGCTCGACGAGCAGATCAAGGAGATCGCCACGCTGCGCGCCGAGATCGACTCGCTGCGCGCCAGGCAGGAGGCGGTCGAGAGCCTGCAGGCCAACCGCACCGTGCCGGTGCACCTGATGGACGAACTGGTCAAGCACACGCCCGAGGGCATCTACCTGAAGTCGATGCGGCAGGACCAGGCGAAGGTGACGATGATCGGCTATGCGCAGTCCAACGAGCGAGTCTCCGAGTTGCTGCGCAACCTCGGCAACCACACGCCCTGGCTGGAGCGCCCCGAGCTGATGGAGATCAAGGCCGTTCGCGCGCCGGTGTCGGGCAGCAAGGATGCGCGCGGGAAGCCCGAGACGCGCCGCGTGTTCGAGTTCTCGCTGAACGCGCTGGTCAAGACCACGGAACGGACGGTGTCACGGCAGGTGCCGAAGACCACGTCTGCGCCCGGCCGGCTGGCGGCGGCGGGTGCGGCGGCGAACAGGTGATCCGATGGCCAAGTTCAATCCGAAGATCGACTTCAGCGGCCTGAGCGCGCAGTTCGCCGGCCTGCAGGGAAGGCATCCGGGCCTGTGGCCGGCACTGCCCAAGGTCGCGTTGCTGCTGGGCATCGCAGCCACGGTGCTCGGCATCGCCTATGCCGCCTACTGGCGTGGACAACTGGAGGATCTCGACGCGCGCGTCCAGGAAGAGACGCGGCTGAAGGCCGAGTTCGCCCAGAAGATGAAGCAGGCAGTCAACCTCGAAGTGCTGCGCAAGCAGAAGGAGCAGGTTTCGCAGTACGTCAACCAGCTCGAGAAGCAGCTGCCGAGCAAGGCCGAGATGGACGCGCTGCTGTCGGACATCAACCAGGCCGGCGTGGGCCGCGGCCTGCAGTTCGAGCTGTTCAAGCCGGGGCAGGTGGTCGTCAAGGACTACTACGCCGAGTTGCCGATCGCGATCAAGCTCTCGGGGAACTACCACGACTTCGGCGCCTTCACCAGCGACATCGCCAACCTGCCGCGCATCGTGACGCTCAACGACATGCGCATCACGCTGCTCGAGCGCGCGGCCAATGCGTCGGCGCCGCCCGGCACGCTGGTGATGGAAGCCACCGCCAAGACCTTCCGCTACCTCGATCCCGATGAGATCGCCGAGCAGCGTGCAAAGGCCGCTGCAGCGGCCAGAGCGGGCAAGAACTCCAAACCGGGAGCCGCGAAGAAATGAAGCACCTCGTCGTCGTGGCCGCCGCGGCGGCCGCCCTCGCCGGTTGCGCGCAGGACCAGAGCGAGCTGCGTGCCTGGATGCAGCAGGTGCGCGCGAGCACGCCGCCGGTCGAGGAGCGCATCGATCCGCCCAAGCGATTCGAACCGTTCCGCTACGACAACGTGGCTCAGGTCGATCCGTTCTCCGCCGACAAGCTCGCCGTGCTGTTCGAAGGGCAGCATGCGCGGTCCGGGACGGGACTCCGGCCCGACCTGAACCGCCGTCGCGAAGTGCTCGAGAGCTATCCGCTCGACACGATCCGGATGGTCGGACACCTGGAGAAGGGGCGCCAGAGACACGCGCTGCTGCAGGTCGACGCGGTGGTGTACCAGGCGCGCGTGGGGAACTACGCCGGCCAGAATTTCGGATTGATCACCGGAATCAGTGACACCGAGGTCATGCTCAAGGAACTGGTCCAGGACGCCGCTGGCGACTGGGTCGAAAGGCAATCGGCGCTGCGGCTTCAGGAAGGGAGCGGTAAATGACAACCACAATACGCCTGGCCGGATCGACCGTCCGCGTGGCTTTCCGCGCGTTCATCACCGCGCTCGTCTCGTGCCTGGCCGTCGTGGCCGCGCCGCTCGCGTTCGCCCAGGCGAACTCGATCGAATCGGTGAGCAGCGTGCAGCAGGGAAGCACGACCTACCTGCGCATCGGCATGAAGAATGCACCGACTGCGCCGCCCGCCGGGTTCTCGATCGCCAACCCGCCGCGCATCGCGTTCGATTTCACGAACACCGACAACCGCGTCGGCAGGAACGCGATCGAGCTGCCGCAGGGCGACGTGCGCAGCGTCTCGATCGTGCAGGCCGGCGAGCGCGCCAGGCTGGTGCTGAACCTCAAGCGCGCGCTGAGCTACAACACCACGATCGACGGCAACACGCTGATCGTGGCGCTCGATCCGGTGGCCGCCACCGGCGCCGCCGCCACGTCGGCGTACACCTTCGCGAAAGCCGACGGCAAGGGCTCGCACTCGCTGCGCGACATCGATTTCCGCCGCGGCAAGGACGGCGAGGGCCGGGTCGTGGTCGACCTGTCCGACCCGGGCGTCGGCGTCGACATCCGGCAGCAGGGCCGCACCATCGTGGTGGACTTCCTGAACGCGTCGCTGCCCGAGAACCTGCGCCGCCGCCTCGACGTGGGCGACTTCGGCACGCCGATCCGCGCGGTGCGCGCCTTCCAGCAGGGCGACAACGCCCGCATGGTGATCGAACCGCATGGCGAGTGGGAGCACAACGCCTACCAGAGCGACACGCAGTTCGTCGTCGAGGTGAAGGC
>CAZBTE010000043.1:0-11884 GCA_964494665.1 uncultured Limnobacter sp. | reverse complement strand
GCATGATCTCGTAGGTGTCGCGCTGCTTGAGCACGCCGTCCTGGTGGATGCCCGAGGCATGCGCGAAGGCGTTGGCGCCGACCACCGCCTTGTTCGGCTGCACCGGAAAACCGGTGATGCTCGACACCAGCTTCGAGGCCGGCACGATCTGCGTGGTGTCGATGCCGACGTCGAGGTCGAAGTAGTCACGGCGTGTCTTCACGGCCATCACGATCTCTTCGAGCGACGTGTTGCCGGCGCGCTCGCCCAGCCCGTTGATCGTGCACTCGACCTGGCGGGCGCCGCCCACCATGACGGCGGCCAGCGAGTTCGCCACCGCCATGCCGAGGTCGTTGTGGCAGTGCACCGACCACACCGCCTTGCCCGAGTTCGGGATGCGTTCGCGCAGCGAGCGCATCTGGGCACCGAAGAGCTCCGGCACGCCGTAGCCGACGGTGTCGGGGATGTTGATCGTGGTGGCACCCTCGGCGATCGCTGCCTCGAGCACCCGACACAGGAAGTCCGGGTCGGATCGGCTCGCATCCTCGGGCGAGAACTCGATGTTGTCGGTGAACCTGCGCGCGAAGCGCACCGCGAGGCGGATCTGCTCGTAGACCTCCTCGGGCGTCATGCGCAGCTTCTTCTCCATGTGAAGCGCCGACGTCGCCATGAAGGTGTGGATGCGCATCGACTTCGCGCCCTTCAGGGCCTCGGCGGCGCGCGAGATGTCGCGGTCGTTGGCGCGCGCCAGCGAGCACACGGTGGAGTCCTTGATCGCCTCGGCGATCGCGCGCACCGCCTCGAAGTCGCCGTTGGACGATGCCGCGAAGCCGGCCTCGATCACGTCCACCCGCAGCTTCTCGAGCTGCTTGGCGATGCGCAGCTTCTCCTCGCGCGTCATCGACGCGCCGGGGCTCTGCTCGCCATCACGCAACGTGGTATCGAAAATGATCAGCTTGTCGGCCATGTGAACGCTCCTGGGTGCCCGGCCCGCTCGTGACGGGAGGCAACGGTACTGCGACGGGGATGAGGGGGGGTGGGGTATCAGCGCGCGAAGCGCAGTAGCGGACCCAGCACCACGAGCAGATGCAGGCCGCCGGACGACCGGGCGGCCGTCAGGGAGAGCAGGAAGGGGCTATGGAACGCAGCCATGCGAAAAAATATAGCCCTTTTGTGCGGTGCACGCAACCGCGGGCAGCGAGTGCGTGGCCGCGGGCCGACCCGGCAGGAGCGACCGGCGCGAACCGGAAAGCGCTCAGGTGCGCGGCAGCGTGACGCCGGTCTGGCCCTGGTACTTGCCGCCGCGGTCGCGGTACGAGGTTTCGCACACCTCGTCGGATTCGAGAAAGATCACCTGCGCGCAGCCCTCGCCCGCGTAGATCTTCGCCGGCAGCGGCGTGGTGTTGGAGAACTCGAGCGTCACGTGCCCTTCCCACTCGGGCTCGAGCGGCGTCACGTTGACGATGATGCCGCAGCGGGCATACGTGCTCTTTCCGAGGCAGACGGTCAGCACGTTGCGCGGAATGCGGAAGTACTCGACGGTGCGCGCCAGCGCGAACGAGTTCGGCGGGATGATGCAGACCGGCCCCTTGAAGTCGACGAACGACTTGTCGTCGAAGTTCTTCGGGTCGACGATGGTCGAGTTGATGTTCGTGAAGATCTTGAACTCGTCGGCGCAGCGCAGGTCGTAGCCGTAGCTGGAGGTGCCGTACGAGACGATGCGCTGGCCGCCGACTTCGCGCACCTGGCCCGCCTCGTAGGGTTCGATCATGCCTTGCGCCGCCATGCGGCGGATCCAGCGGTCGGATTTGATGCTCATTGCGTGTCCGTGGAAAGCGTGCGGATGCCCCGTCGGCGAATCGCGCGATTCTAGCGCGAGCGCTCGCCGGACCCGTTCCCCATGCTGCCTTGCACCATCAGCGCCTGAACGACCCCATCGGGTGAACCCCTTCTCTCGACGGCGCGACGATCGTGGCATGATTCGATCGGCAACGAACAGGCTGCGCAAAGCGGCTGAGAACGCAAACGAAACGAGGAGACATCGATGGTCCAGACCGTGACGATGACGGTGAACGGCAAGCCGGTGACGGCGCAGATCGACCCCCGGACGCTGCTGGTGCAGTTCATCCGCGAGAATCTGCAACTGACGGGCACGCACGTCGGCTGCGACACCGCCCAGTGCGGCGCCTGCACCGTCCACATGAACGGCCGCGCAGTGAAGGCCTGTTCGATGCTCGCAGTCCAGGCCAACGGCGCGTCGATCACCACGATCGAAGGGCTGGCGGCCAACGGCGAGCTGCACCCGATGCAGCAGGCCTTCAACGAGTGCCACGCGCTGCAGTGCGGATTCTGCACGCCCGGCGTGGTGATGTCGGCGGTGCAACTGCTGCAGGACAATCCGAAGCCCACCGAAGCGCAGATCCGCGAAGGACTCGACGGCAACATCTGCCGCTGCACCGGCTACCACAACATCGTGCGCGCGATCGAGCAGGTCGCGGCGCGCGGCTGATGCCACGGGGAGAACGACCATGACCGACATGTCGCAATCGCCGATCGGCCAGCCGCTGCCGCGGCGCGAAGACCAACGCTTCCTCACCGGCGCCGGACAGTACACCGACGACGTGGTGATGACGGGCCAGACCTACGCCGTGTTCGTGCGCTCGCCGCACGCGCATGCCCGTATCAACAGCATCGATACCGCCCGCGCGCGGCAGGCACCGGGCGTCGTCGCGATCTTCACCGGGGCTGACCTGGCCGAGGCGAAGGTGGGCGGCCTGCCCTGCGGCTGGCTGATCCACAGCAAGGACGGCACGCCGATGAAGGAGCCGCCGCACCCGGTGCTCGCGCAGGGCAAGGCGCGCCACGTGGGCGACCAGGTCGCGTTGGTGGTCGCGGAAACCCTGCTGCAGGCGAAGGACGCGGCGGAGATGGTCGACGTCGATTACGAGCCGCTTCCGGCGGTGGTCGACACGGCCACCGCCGACAAGGCGCCAGCCGCGGTGCACGACGAGGCGCCGGACAACGTGTGCTACGACTGGGGCCACGGCGACAAGGAAGCCACCGACGCCGCCTTCGCAAAGGCCGCGCACGTCACGCGGCTCGACCTGGTCAACAACCGCCTGATCCCCAACGCGATGGAACCGCGCGCGGCCAATGCCGTCTACACGCGCCACGACGACAGCTACACGTTGTACGTGACGAGCCAGAACCCGCACGTCGAACGCCTGCTGATGAGCGCCTTCGTGCTCGGCCTTCCCGAATCGAAAGTGCGGGTGATCGCGCCCGACGTGGGTGGCGGCTTCGGCTCGAAGATATTCCTCTACCCGGAAGAGACCGCACTGGTGTGGGCGTCGAAGCGCGTGGGACGACCGATCAAGTGGACCGCCGAGCGCAGCGAGTCGTTCCTCACCGACGCGCACGGCCGCGATCACGTCACGACCGCCGAGATGGCGATGGACGCGCAAGGCGGGTTCCTCGGCATGCGCGTGCAGACCATCGCGAACATGGGCGCCTACCTGTCGACCTTCGCATCGGCGGTGCCCACGATTCTCTACGCGACGCTGCTCGCGGGCCAGTACCGCACGCCGGCGATCTATGCCGAGGTCAAGGCGGTGTTCACGAACACTGCGCCGGTGGACGCGTATCGCGGCGCCGGCAGGCCGGAGGCGACCTACGTGGTCGAGCGCCTGGTCGAACAGTGCGCGCGCGAGATGAAGATCGCCCCGGCCGAGATTCGCCGGCGCAACTTCGTCACCCAGTTCCCGTACGCGACGCCGGTGGGCCTCACCTACGACACCGGCGACTACGCGGCCACGCTGGACAAGGTGCTGGAACTGGCCGACGTCGCGGGCTTTCCGGCGCGCAAGGCCGAAGCCGCCAAGCGCGGCAAGCTGCGCGGGCTGGGCTACTCGTGCTACATCGAGGCCTGCGGCATCGCCCCGTCGAACATCGCCGGCGCGCTGGGCGCGCGCGCCGGGCTGTTCGAAGCCGGCGAGGTGCGCGTTCACCCCACCGGCACGGTGACGATCTTCACCGGAGCGCACAGCCACGGACAGGGGCACGAGACGACGTTCGCGCAGGTGGTGGCGGGCAAGCTCGGCATCCCGGTGGAGAACGTCGAGATCGTGCACGGCGACACCGGGCGCGTTCCGTTCGGCATGGGCACCTACGGCAGCCGCTCGCTGGCGGTCGGGGGCACCGCGATCGTCAAGGCGGTCGACAAGGTGATCGCAAAGGGCAAGAAGATCGCCGCGCACCTGCTCGAAGCGGCCGACACCGACATCGAGTTCGACAATGGCGAGTTCAAGGTGGCGGGCACCGACCGCAAGGTGCCGTTCGCGCAGGTCGCTCTGACTGCCTACGTGCCGCACAACTACCCGCTGGACAAGCTCGAACCGGGTCTGAACGAGAACGCGTTCTACGATCCGACCAACTTCACCTACCCGGCTGGCTCCTACGTCTGCGAGATCGAGGTCGATCCCCAAACCGGCCGCACGCGTGTCGAGCAGTTCGTCGCCGTGGACGACTTCGGCAACATCGTCAACCCGATGATCGTCGAGGGGCAGGTACACGGCGGCATCGCACAGGGGCTGGGACAGGCGATGCTCGAGGGCTGCGCCTACGATGCCGAGTCGGGGCAGCTGCTTACAGGCTCGTACATGGACTACACGATGCCCCGGGCGGACGACCTGCCGAGCTTCAAGGTCGCGACCAACGCCACGCCGTGCACGCACAACCCGCTCGGAGTGAAGGGCTGCGGCGAAGCCGGCGCGATCGGCTCGCCGGCCGCGTACATGAACGCGCTGACCGACGCGCTGGGTGTGCGTGACCTGCCGATGCCGGCTACCGCGGAGCGTGTATGGCGCGCCGCCAACAAGATCGCCTGAGCGAGGAGACCTCCCCATGTACGGATTCGAATATCAGCGCCCGGACAGCGTTGCGAAGGCGGTCGGCGCGGCCGGCGGTGAAGCCCGCTATCTCGCCGGCGGCCAGAGCCTGGTGCAGTCGATGAAGCTGCGTCTTTCGTCGGCCAGCACGCTGGTCGACCTGTCGGGCATCGACGGCTTGCGCGGCATCGCCCGCGACGGCTCGTCGGTGAAGATCGGCGCGATGTCGCGTCACTCGGAAGTCGCGCGCTCGGCCGACGTGCGCGGCGCGATTCCCGCGCTGGCCGACCTGGCCGGCAGCATCGGCGACCCGATGGTGCGCAACATGGGCACGCTCGGCGGGTCGATCGCCAACGCGGATCCGGCTGCCGACTATCCGGCCGGGCTGCTCGGACTGGGCGCGACGGTGCAGACCGACCGTCGAACGATCGCCGCAGACGACTTCTTCAAGGACCTGTTCACCACTGCGCTGGAGCCGGGCGAACTGGTCGTCTCGGTGACCTTTCCGGCGCCCCAGCGAGCGGCCTACGTGAAGTTCAAGCAGCCCGCATCGCGCTTCGCGCTGGTCGGCGTCTTCGTGAGCCAGGGCGCCTCGGGCGTGCGCGTGGCCGTCACCGGCGCGCGCTCGCACGTGTTTCGCGTGTCCGAAATGGAACAGGCGCTGGCACGCGATTTCCGTCCCGACGCGATCGCGGGCATCCGCATCGACACCGCCGGCTGCAACAGCGACCTGCACGGGTCGGCGGAGTACCGCGCCGCAATGGTCACGGTAATGGCGCAGCGCGCGGTCGAGAAGGCACTCGCGGGCTGAGCCGTTGCGCATGCAGCGTCCCGCCAACGTCGACGAAACGCTACAGCTGCTGGCCGGCGAGAACTATCTCGCCGGCCGTGCGCTGGGCACCGCGGTCTTCCTGGCGCTCGAGCTGGGCCGGCCGCTGCTGCTCGAAGGCGAAGCGGGGACCGGCAAGACCGAGCTCGCCAAGGTGCTGGCGCGCGCACTCGATACGCCGCTGATCCGCCTGCAATGCTACGAGGGGCTCGACATCGCGTCGGCGGCCTACGAGTGGAACGTCGCGCGCCAGATGCTCGAGATCCGCATCGCCGAGGCCGGGCACGAAGCAAGTCGCGACAAGCTGCTCGCCGGCCTGTATTCGCGCGACATGCTGATCGCGCGGCCGCTGCTGCAGGCGCTCACGCAGCCGAAGTCGCCGGTGCTGCTGATCGACGAACTCGACCGCGCCGACGAGCCATTCGAGGCGTTCCTGCTCGAAGTACTGGCGGAATCGCAGCTGTCGGTGCCGGAGCTCGGCACGATCCGCGCCGAGCACCCCCCGATCGTGATCATCACGTCGAATCGCACGCGCGAGATCCACGATGCACTGAAGCGCCGCTGCCTGTACGCGTGGGTCGACTACCCGGACGCGGAGCGCGAGCTCGAGATCATCCGGCGCAAGGCACCCGGCGCCGGCGAACGACTGGCGCAGCAGGTGGTCGGATTCGTGCAGCGCGCGCGACGGCTCGACCTGTTCAAGCCGCCCGGCGTGGCCGAGACGATCGACTGGGCCAACGCGCTGCTCGCGCTCGACGCGATGTCGCTCGACCCGCGCTCGGTGTCGGACACGCTCGGCGTGCTGCTCAAGTACCAGGACGACATCGCCCGCTTCGAGGGAGGCGCCGCGGCGTCGATCCTCGACGAGTTGCGCGCCGAGGGCATCCTGGACCGCCATTCGTGAGCGGGCGCGTCGCCGACAACATCGTCCACTTCGCCCGCGTGCTGCGCGCCGCCGGGCTGCCCGTCGGCTCGGACCGCATCGTCGCTGCCATCGCGGCGGTGGAGCGGGTCGGGCTCGATCGCCGCGACGACGTGCACGCGGCGCTGTCGGCGGTGATGCTCGGGCGACACGAGCAGCAGCCGGTGTTCGATGCCGCGTTCGCGGCCTTCTGGCGCGATCCGAAGCTGCTCGAGCGCCTGATGTACCTGCTGCTTCCCAAGATCGCCGGGCGGCCCGGTACCGGGAAGCCGCCGCAGCGGCCGCGCCGCGTCGAGGAGGCGCTGTCGCCGCCGTCGGACACGCCGCCACCGGAGTCGCCGCCGCGCGAGGAAGACCAGCGCACGATCGACGCCATGGTGAGCTTCTCGGAGCGCGAGCGGCTGCAGCGCGCCGACTTCGAGAGCATGTCCGCGCACGAGTTCGCCATCGCACGCCGCCTGGCCGAGACGGTGCCGCTGCCGGTACGGCCGCTGCGCACGCGCCGGCGCGAGCCTTCCGTGCGCGGGCACATCGACCTGCGCCGCGCACTGCGACGCCAGGCACGCGCCCCCGACACCATCGACCTGCCGCGCACGGCGCCACGGCTGCGCACGCCGCCGCTGGTGATCCTGATCGACATCTCGGGCTCGATGGACCGCTACGCGCGCGCGTTCCTGCATTACGCGTACGGGCTCACGCAACATCACCATCGCGTGCACACGCTGGTCTTCGGCACCCGGCTCACCGACATCACGCGCTGCCTTCGCCACCGCGACCCGGACGTGGCGATCGAGAGCGCCGACGCGCTGGTGCAGGACTGGCGCGGCGGCACGCGCATAGCGTCGAACCTGGCCGAGTTCAACCGCCGCTGGGCGCGCCGACTGCTCACCGGCAACGCCGCGTTGCTGCTGGTGACCGACGGACTGGACCGCGACGAGCACGGCTCGCTGTCGATCGAGGCGGCGCGGCTTGCGCGCTTCGCGCACGAACTGGTCTGGCTCAATCCGCTGCTGCGCTACCAGGGCTTCGCGCCGCGCGCAGCCGGCGTGCGCGCACTGCTGCCGCACGTCGACCGCATGCTGCCGATGCACAACCTGGCGAGCCTGGCCGATCTCGCCGACGCGCTGCGCAAGCCGCCCGCGCGACCCGACTTCCGATCGGCATCCGTCCATCCTCCTTCCCGCTCGGAGCCGCCGACATGAACCTGCAAGGCGAACGCGTGATCGCCGCGAGTCCCGAAACGACCTGGACCGCGCTGAACGACCCCGAAACGCTGAAGGCGTGCATCGCCGGCTGCGAGTCGCTCGAGCGGACGGCCGACGACGAGTTCCTGGCGACGATGGCGGTGCGCATCGGGCCGGTCAACGCGCGCTTCAAGGGCAAGCTGAAACTGGAGAACATCGTGCCGCTCTCGTCGTACACGATCGCCTTCGACGGCCAGGGCGGCGTCGCAGGCTTCGGCAAGGGCACGGCCGACGTCAGGCTGACGCCCGAGGGCGCGACGACCCGGCTCGCCTACAACGCCAAGGCGCAGGTGGGCGGCAAGCTCGCGCAGGTGGGCTCGAGGCTGATCGAGGGCGCAGCGACGAAGATCACCGACGACTTCTTCACGGCGTTCGAGGCGCGGCTCGCGCCGGTGCCCCTTGAAGAGACCGCAGCCGGCACGGCGCCAGCCGGAGCGGTCCCTCGCGCGACTGCTCCGGCCGCAGGCACCGGCCGCTGGATCGGGTGGATCGTCGCCGCCGCGGTACTGATCGCGCTCATCGCGTACCTGGCAAGCTGAGCGCGAACACGGTCCGGCCGCCCGGCGTGCGCGCGGCCTCCACTTCGACACCGTAGACGCGCGACAGCACCTGCGGCTCGATCAGCGTGTCGATCGGGCCGAATGCCGTGGCCGCGTCGGGCAGGTAGACCAGGGCGCGGGTGCCGGCGCGCAGCGCGTGGTTCGGATCGTGCGTCGCATAGACGATGCCCAGTCCGTCGGCGGCCAGGCTGCGCAGGATGTCCAGCACCCTGCCCTGGTTGCCGAAATCGAGGCTGGCGGTCGGTTCGTCCAGCAGCAGCGTGGAAGCCTGCTGGGCGAGCGCACGCGCAATCGCAGCAAGCTGGCGTTCGCCGCCCGACATGCGCGACAGGGGGCGCGCACGAAAGCGTTCGATGCCCAGCCGCGCGATCGCCTGCCACACCGCTTCGCGATCGGCGCGGCCCGGTCCCGCACCCGGCGCGAGCCGGCCGAGCCGGCCGAGCATCACGTACTGCTCCACCGTGAACTCGAACGCGGCGCCCGGCTGCTGCGGCACCCACGCGACCTGCGAGGCCAGCTCGCGCGGCCGCAGCTCGGCGAGCGCGCGCGTGCCCCAGTGCACCGTGCCCGACAGCGGCGGCAGCGTGCCGAGCAGGGTACGAAACAGCGTGCTCTTTCCCGATCCGTTGGGCCCCAGCACCACAACGATCTCGCCGGCATGCAGGACCAGGTCGATCGGCGTCGTCAGCGCACGCCCGCCATGGCCGAAGGTGAGTGCGCGCGTGCGCAGCAGCTCGGTCACGTCCAGGCCCGATCAGTCACGGCCGCGCCCGAGCATGAGCCCGAACAGCACCGGCGCACCCACCAGCGCGGTGAGCACGCCCGGCGGCACTTCGGTCTGCGCGATGCTGCGCCCGAGCGTGTCGATCAGCAGCATCAGCAGCGCGCCGAGCAGCATCGACACCGGCAGCAGGCGCGGAAACGATGCACCCACCATGAGCCGTGCGGCGTGGGGAACCACCAGCCCGATCCACCCGATGATGCCGGCGGCGGCGACGGTGCCGCTGGTGGCCAGCGTTGCACCGGCCACCAGCGTCAACCGCACCACCGGCAGGCGCACGCCCAGAGCGTGTACTTCGTCGTCGGACAACGCGAGCGCGTCGGCACGCCAGCGCATCAGCGCCAGCGGCGCCACACCGGCCAGCGAGAACGCCACCAATACCGACAGGTCGGCGGGGGTGATGGAGGCGAAGCTGCCGAGCAGCCAGAACGTGATCGCCGGCAGCTGCGTATACGGATCGGCCAGGGTCTTGATCAGCGCGATCAGCGCGCCGAGCATGCTGCCGATCGCGATACCGGCCAGCACCAGGCCGAGCGTGCGGTTGCGAAGCGGCAGCACCGTCGCCAACGCGTAGACCAGTGTCACCGCAGCGATGCCGCCCGCGAACGCCGAAGCCTGGATCGCGAGCACGCTCCAGCCGAGGAAGATGCCGAGCACTGCGCCCAGCGCAGCGCCCGCCGACACGCCGAGCAGGTCGGGAGCGGCCAGCGGATTGCGGAACACCGACTGCAGTGCAGCGCCCGAAGCTGCCAGCGCGGCGCCGACGACGATTGCCGCCAGCACGCGCGGACCGCGGATCTGCCAGAGCACCGTCTCGGCCATCGGCGCACGCGCCTGGTCGTGCACCTCGCCGCCGGCGACCATGCGCAGCACCTCGCCCAGCGGCAGTTCGAAGCGCCCGCTGCCCAGTGCGTACAGCGCCATCGCGAGCAGCGCCAGCGCGAGCAGCGCGACCACCAGCGGCCACGCCAGCCATTCGCCGGCATGCGAAGGCAGCGGCGTGAAGAGAGATCGTCTGCCCATCGCCGGACAGCATAAACCATGCGAATCGCCGCGCCGGCCGCGCATCACGGCGCCAGGCGCCAGATGTGCACTGGGCGCGGCGCGTGCCGCTATCGGCTGCAGGCGGTGGCCGTCTCGCGCACGAGCAGGCGATGCTCGTGCGAGAACACCGTCGCGCGCCCGTTGCGCACGAACCCGCACAGCGTCACGCCGAAGCGCCGCGTCACCTCGATCGCCAGCGACGAAGGCGCCGAGACCGCAGCGATCATCTCGAGGCCGGCCCGCGCGGCCTTGGTCGCCATCTCGAGCGTGACGCGGCTGGTCAGGGCCGTTCCGCAGCCAGCCATCGGGATGCCCGCCAGCAGGCAGTAGCCGATCGCCTTGTCGAGCGCGTTGTGACGGCCGAGGTCCTCGAACTGCGCGAGGATCTCCCCGCCGGGCGAGAAGATCGCCGCCGAGTGCGTGCCGCCGGTGGCGAGCCATACGGCCTGGCGCCTGCGCAGCGCCGCCATGATCGCATCGAGGCGAACGCTGTCGAGCCGCAGCGTGTCGCCCGCCGGCTCAATGTCGCGCGTCACGTCGTCGATCGCCTCGCGGCCACCGCAGATTCCGCACGACGAACCGATCACCACGTTGCGCCGGCGCACCTGCGCGCGCGTCGGGTCGACCAGACGCAGGCGGACCACGCCGGGATCGCGCGGACATACCGACATCTCGCGCACGTCTTCGAGCCGACGGAACAACCCTTCGGTGAACGCGAAGCCCGCGGCCAGCGCCAGCGCCTCGGGCACGCCGGCGTCGGCCAGCACGCCATCGGCGAACGTGAAGCCGCTCGGCGCGCCGTGCGGCTCGGTGGGTGTCCACATCAGCGTATAGGCGCCGACGCCCTCGACGTCGATCGTGAGCGGCTCCTCGTCGGCCACCCAGCAGGCGTCCTCGATGCGCGCGCTCCCTTCGAAGCGCTGGCCGGCGACCGCCCGTGCCCCGTGTTTCGGGTGTGCCGGAATCACGGTCGCGCGCCCGCGTCGATCCGGCGCAGCGACACGCGCACCAGGTCGGAACCCGAGCCGGTGGCATCGGTGAGCTCGAGCGACATCGGCGCCACCGTGTTCAGGCTCGGCGCCTTGATGCCTTTGGCGTACGGCGTGGCCCAGTGGTCGAACTGGCCGACGATCAGCAACGTGTCGGGCCGGATGCCCTGGTTGACGATCGCCGGACCGCGGGTGGTGCGCACCGGCGACGCCACCTCGACCAGGTCGCCGTCCTCGATGCCCAGGCGCGCCGCCGTAGCCGCATTCATCACCACCCCGCCGTGGCCGCGAACGTTGCGCGACACCTCGTCCATCAGCTGGATCGAGGCATTGCCGCTGGCGTGGAACTGCATGCTCTTGGTGGTGACCAGCCAGAACGGGTAGTCCTCGGGCCGTGCACCCTGGTTCACCAGCGCGCGCTCCCAGCGACCGGGCAGGTCGTGCCAGGCCGGCAGGAACTGGTACTCGGTGAGCTGGTCGTCCCACCAGTGGATGCCCTGCTCGTGCAGCCGACGCTCGAGCTCGCGGCCCGAGCGCGTCAGCCGCTCCTGGTAGGGCAGCTCGAAGCGCAACCCCTGTTCGACCAGCGTCGGATACAGGTACCAGCGGCGCTGCGGGTAGCGCTGGCTGTAGAAGCCGTGCTCCTTGAA
>CAZBTE010000042.1:0-12150 GCA_964494665.1 uncultured Limnobacter sp. | reverse complement strand
AGTTACTCACGCCAGCATCAGCATCCGCTGCAGTGCGTGATGGAGGAAGCATGATTGCGCAGGAACTGGAAGTCAGCTTGCACATGGCCTTCGTCGAGGCCAGGCAGCAGCGCCACGAATTCATCACCGTGGAACACCTGCTGCTGGCGCTGCTCGACAATCCGTCGGCCGCCGAGGTGCTGCGCGCGTGCGCGGCCAACGGGGACGAGTTGCGCAAGAATCTGACCGGCTTCATCAAGGAGAACACTCCGGTCGTGCCCGGTGCCGAGGAAATCGACACCCAGCCCACGCTGGGATTCCAGCGCGTCATCCAGCGCGCGATCATGCACGTGCAGAGCACCTCCAACGGCAAGAAGGAAGTCACCGGTGCGAACGTGCTCGTGGCGATCTTCGGCGAAAAGGACTCGCACGCCGTCTACTATCTGCACCAGCAGGGCATCACCCGGCTGGACGTCGTCAACTTCATTTCGCACGGCATCACCAAGGCGCCGCAGCCGCGCGAGGCGAGCCGCGAAGAGCCGACCGAGGCCGAAGCCGAGACCGGCAGCCCGCAGCAGGGCGCGCTGGATCAGTACACGCACAACCTGAACGCGGCGGCGCGCGAAGGCCGGATCGATCCGCTGATCGGTCGCGAGAACGAAGTCGAACGCGTCATCCAGGTGCTGTGCCGCCGGCGCAAGAACAATCCGCTGCTGGTCGGAGAGGCCGGCGTCGGCAAGACGGCGATCGCCGAGGGGCTCGCCTGGCGCATCACCGAGGGCGACGTGCCGGAGGTGCTCACCGATGCCACGGTCTATTCCCTCGACATGGGGGCGCTGCTGGCCGGCACGAAATACCGGGGCGACTTCGAGCAGCGCCTCAAGGCCGTGCTCAAGCAGCTGAAGCAGGCCCAGGGGGCGATTCTCTTCATCGACGAGATCCACACGCTGATCGGCGCCGGGTCGGCCTCGGGCGGCACGCTCGATGCGTCGAACCTGCTCAAGCCGGCGCTGTCGTCGGGCACGCTTAAGTGCATCGGCGCGACCACCTACAACGAGTACCGCGGCATCTTCGAGAAGGACCACGCGCTGTCGCGTCGCTTCCAGAAGATCGACGTGGTGGAGCCCACCGTCGAGCAGACGGTACAGATCCTGCGCGGGCTGAAGTCGCGCTTCGAGGAGCACCACGGCATCAAGTACTCCGCTTCCGCGCTGTCGGCGGCGGCCGAGCTTTCGGCCAAGTACATCAACGACCGCCACCTGCCCGACAAGGCGATCGACGTGATCGACGAGGCGGGCGCAGCGCAGCGCATTCTCCCGAAGAGCCGGCAGAAGAAGATCGTCAGCAAGGGCGAGATCGAGGACATCGTTGCCAAGATCGCGCGCATTCCACCGGCCTCGGTGTCGTCCGACGACCGCAGCCGCCTGCAGACGCTCGATCGCGACCTGAAGGCCACGGTGTTCGGCCAGGACCCGGCCATCGATGCACTGGCAGCGGCGATCAAGATGTCGCGCTCCGGGCTGGGCAAGCCCGACAAGCCGATCGGTGCGTTCCTGTTCTCCGGCCCCACCGGCGTCGGCAAGACCGAAGTCGCGAAGCAACTCGCGTTCATTCTCGGTATCGAGCTGATCCGCTTCGACATGTCGGAGTACATGGAGCGGCACGCGGTGTCGCGCCTCATCGGCGCGCCTCCGGGCTATGTGGGCTTCGACCAGGGCGGCCTGCTCACCGAGGCCATCACGAAGAAGCCGCACGCGGTGCTGCTCTTCGACGAGATCGAGAAGGCGCACCAGGACATCTTCAACATCCTGCTGCAGGTGATGGACCACGGCACGCTCACCGACAACAACGGGCGCAAGGCCGACTTCCGCAACGTCATCATCATCATGACGACCAACGCGGGCGCCGAGACCATGAACAAGGCCACCATCGGCTTCACCACGCAGCGCCAGGCGGGCGACGAGATGGCCGACATCAAGCGCCTGTTCACGCCCGAGTTCCGCAACCGGCTGGACGCCATCGTCAGCTTCAAGCCGCTGGACGAGAACGTCATCCTGCGCGTGGTCGACAAGTTCCTGCTGCAGCTCGAGCAGCAGCTGGCCGAGAAGAAGGTCGAGGTCACCTTCACCGACAAGCTGCGCAAGTTCCTGGCCAAGAAGGGCTTCGATCCGCTGATGGGCGCGCGCCCGATGCAGCGCCTGATCCAGGACACGATCCGCAAGGCGCTCGCCGACGAACTGCTGTTCGGCAAGCTTGTCAACGGCGGAAAGGTCACTGTCGACCTCGACGACGCCGGGCAGGTGACGCTGTCGTTTGCCGAGGGCGTGCCGCCGTCGGTGGGCGGCGAGGGCGAGGAGTACGTCGAGGTGGTGCCGGCCTGACAAGGCCGGCGCCGGCCCGGGAAGACGAGGGCCTGTCCGCACTACGATCGTAGTGCGAACAGGCCCTGGCCGGGCACCGGCCTGCTGCGGCTGGCGCCCGAGACGCAGCCCGCGTCAGCCGAGCATGTCGTCCCAGATCGCGTGGGCCCAGCCCATCGCGAACGCACCTTCCTTGACGCTGGGCGCCGGCGACAGGCCACCCGAGCCCGGCACTGCAACCATCGTCTTCTGCGCCGGATCGTAGCGGTGCACCGAGGCCACGTGCACCACCTCGCGGTCGGACACCCAGCTGTAGCAGGTGTTGGCGATCATCGGCTCGTCGTTGACGGCGCGCCCGCTCATCAGCGCGATGATCGCGTCGGCGCAGATCTTGCCGTGCTGGTTGGCCATGTGCCCCGACTTGGGCATTCCCGGTGCCGACTGCGTGGAGTCGCCGGTGACGTGCACTCCCTTGGCGACCGCCGACTCGCAGGTCAGCCAGTTGACGCCGCAGAAGCGGTTGTTGACGTTGGCCAGCCCCGCGTCGCGCACGATCTTGCCGGCGCGCTGCGGCGGGATGATGTTGACCACGTCGCCCTTGACGTCGCCCTGCAGCAGCTTGACGGTGCGGGTGCGCGCGTCGACGTCCTGCAGTTCGCTGCCCGGCCGGTACTCGACGATGCCGGGATACATCTCCTTCCAGACCTTGGTGAACAGGCCCTTCTTGGACTGGATGTCGGGGTTGGCGTCGAGGATGATGACCTTGGACTTCGGCTTGCGTGTCTTGAAGTAGTAGGCGACCTGCGACGCGCGCTCGTACGGCCCGGGCGGGCAGCGATACGGCGAGGTCGGGATCCACATCACGAACACGCCACCGTCGGGCATCGCCTCGAGTTGGCGGCGCAGCGCGACGGTTTCCGGTCCCGCCTTCCACGCGTGGAGGATCTGCTGCTGCGCGGCGGCGTTGTTCAGGCCGGGGATCTGGTCGTACACGAAGTCGATGCCCGGCGCGACCACCACCCGGTCGTACGGGATCGGGTTGCCGTTGGCCAGGCGTACCTGCTTCTTGTCCAGGTCGAGCGCGGTGGCGGTGTCGCGTACCAGCTTGACCCCGCGCACCGATTGCAGCCTGTCGTAGCTGACGGTGAGGTCCTGGATCTTGAGGCTGCCGCCGAGCACGCGGTTGCTGAACGGGCACGAAATGAAGTTCTGGTTCGGCTCGACGAGGGTGACCTCGAGCCCGGGTGCCCAATGGCGCAGGTACTTCGCGGTGGTGGTGCCGGAAAAGCCGCCTCCAACCACCACCACGCGTCCTTTCGCCGTTTCGCCCATCGTGGTCGCGCAGCCCGAGAGTTGGGCCGCGCCCAACGCGGCGCCGGCACCGAGCACGCCCATGAAATCACGTCTGTTCATTGTCATGATCAATCTCCGCCCTGTGCCGTCTATCGCCTGGACTGCTGCGAGAAGTAGGTCGCGATGCGCTCGAGCTGCTCGTCGGTGTAGCCCTTGGCATGCTGGTGCATGATGGTGGCGTTCTTGCGCGCGCCGGCCTTGAATTCCTTCAACGCGTCGAGCAGGTCTTTCTTCGACTTGCCGGCCAGTGCCGGGAACTCGCCTTCGCTGCGGCCTTCGGTGCCATGGCAGGCGAAACAGCTGGACGCCCAAGCCCTTGCCTTGTAGTCCTGTGCCGCGGCCGGTCCGGACCAGGCGGCAGTGGCCAGCGCCGCCGACGCCAGCGCGAGTTTCGCGATATTCCGAGATCTCATCTGCTGTGCTCCTCCGTTTGAGTCTGTTTTGTGCCCGTGCGCTCGCGCCGGCGCCGCCAGGGCGGCAACCTCGCTTATCCAATGTTCAGCGTCTTGGAGGGGGGCGACCATACCCCATCAGGCGTAGGGATATCAGGCGCACGTCACTCCATGCTGCTCAGGTAGGCCGCCACCGCCTTGGTCTCGAGCTCGGTGAGCTTCTCGGCGATGCTGTGCATGACCGCGTTGTCGTTCGTGCGATCGCGGGTGTTGAACTGCTTGAGCTGCTGCTCGATGTAGATCGGCCGCTGGCCGGCCAGCCGCGGCAGCTGGTTGGTGCCGTGGCCCTTTGCGCCGTGACAGCCCTCGCAGGCCGCAACGCCCGAATAGACGTTGCCCTTGTGGTACACGTAGCGGCCCACCGCGGCAAGGTCCGGATCGCGCATCAGCGCGGCAGAGATCTTCTTCGTGGAGAAGTAGGTGCCGAGTTCGCGCATCTCCTGCTCGGTCAGGTCGGCGGCCATCTCGTTCATCGTGCCCTTGCGCCGGCCGGCCTTGAAGTCGGCCAGCTGCTTGGCGATGTACTCGGGGTGCTGGCCGGCGAGTTTCGGATACAACGCACTGGAGCTTTCGCCGTCGGCGCCATGGCACAACGCGCAGCGCGACTCCACCAGTTGCTGGGCGGTGCGGACCTTGCCCGCCTGGCCCCAGGAAAGCTGCGGCGCAAGCGCTAGCAGGCCGGCAGCGACAATTGCGTGCAATGCAACGGAATGAACCCCCGCCATCGTCGGGTCTCCCACGAGTTGATACATATCAAGGCCGCAATGGCGCGCCGCCGGTAATGGCGATGACAATCGACGCGCCACGGTCGACCGTGCGTGCGCACGATTGTCACGCATTTCGGCGGCCCGGACCAGCGTGGCAGGAGCGTTGCGACGATGTCGTATAGTTGGCGAATGCTTCGACGCGGCGGTTCGCTCCTGCTTGCCTGCGCGGTGCTCGCGGTGGGCGCGGTGGGCGTTGCGCTGGTCCTGCAGCACTGGTTCGACATGGCGCCCTGTGCCTGGTGCACGTTCCAGCGCCTGCTGTTCCTGCTCGTGGGCGCGTTCGCGTTGATCGGCTGGCTGGCACGCGGCTCGCGCGCGATGGCGGTGGCCATGTCGGCGCTGGCCTTCGCGTCGGCGGCCGGGGGAACCTGGGCTGCGCTGCACCAGCAGTTCGTGGCTTCGCAGAGCGAGTCGTGCGTGTTCACGTTCGCGGACCGCACGATGATGAAGCTGCGTCTCGACGAATCACTCCCGTGGCTGTTCGAGGCCACGGCCTCGTGCAGCGAAGCCAACCTGCCGCTGCTCGGCCTGCCGTTCGCGACCTGGAGCGCCGCGCTGTTCGTGCTGCTGGCGCTGCTCGCGATCCGTGCGGCACTGCTTTCCAGGAATCTTCGATGAATGCACTCGAGCAACTGAAGCAGTTCACCACCGTCGTCGCCGACAGCGGCGACTTCAACACGATGCGCGCGTACGCGCCGCGTGATGCAACCACCAATCCCACGCTGATCCTGAAGGCGATCCAGAAGCCCGAATACGGCGCGCTGCTGGCGCAGACGCTGTCGGCGCATGCGAAGGAAACCCTGCCCGAGCTGTGCGACCGGCTGCTGGTGCGCTTCGGCCAGGAGATCCTGTCGATCGTGCCCGGACGCGTGTCCACCGAGGTCGACGCGCGCCTGTCGTTCGACGCCGACGCCACGATCGCCAAGGCGCGCCACCTGATCGGGCTCTACGAGGCGGCCGGCATCGGGCGCGAACGCGTGCTGGTCAAGGTCGCCTCCACGTGGGAGGGAATCCGCGCGGCCGAGGCGCTCGAGACCGAGGGCATCCACTGCAACATGACGCTGCTGTTCTCGTTTGCGCAGGCGGTGGCTTGCGCCGACGCCGGCGTCACGCTGGTATCGCCGTTCGTCGGCCGCATCTACGACTGGTACCGCAAGCGTGACGGCATCGACTACGCGCCACAGGAAGACCCGGGCGTGCTGTCGGTGCAGCGCATCTACGCGTACTACAAGAAATTCGGCTATCCGACCGAGGTGATGGGAGCGAGCTTTCGCAGCACCGGCCAGGTGCTTGCGCTGGCGGGATGCGACCTGCTCACGATCAGCCCCGAGCTGCTCGAGCAGCTGCGCGGCTCGCAGGAGCCGGTGCAGCGCCGACTCGATCCGCAGCGGGCGCGCGAAGGCGCGATCGACCGCGTGCGTTTCGACGAGAAGCATTTCCGCTGGGCGCTCAACGAGGACGCGATGGCCACCGAGAAGCTCGCGGAGGGCATCCGGCTGTTCGCGGCCGACGTTCTCAAGCTCGAAGCGTTGGTGGACGCGGCACGCTGAACGCAGCGTGCCCGGCGCAGCCGGCCGCGCCGAGAGCGCTGCCGGCGCGTTACCAGATGCCCATCGAGATGCCGGCCGCCATGGCCGTGCCCAGTTCGCGCGCGCGAGCGAGAGACGGGGCGTCGATGGTCTTCGGCGCAAGGATCGCCTCGGGCGTCTGCGCGTGCGTGATGACGATCAACGGTTCGGCCACCGGCTTCAGCCGCCATCCGGTGGCGATGCGCGCGATCTGGCGCGCCGCGCCCTGTCCGTCCGACCCGGCGCACACGAGGGTCGCGTAGGGCCTTGCATCGACGTGACCGAGCACCGCGTAGTAGGTGCGGTCGAAGAAGTCCTTCATCATGCCGGCCATCGAGGCGAGGTTCTCGGGCGTGGCGAACAGCATCGCGTCGGCGGCGAGCACGTCGGCAGCGTGTGCCTGGTCGGCACGCCGAATTGCCAGTTCCACCCCGTCCTGCGTCGCCGCGCCGTCGCCAAACGCCTCGACCAGCTGGCGCGTGCCGCCGGTCATCGTCCACCAGACGACCAACAGCCGCTTGTTCACGCCTGGCCGGTGCTGCCGAAGCCGCCGGCGCCGCGTTCGCTCTCGGTGAAGGCGTCGACCGGGTTCCACTGCACCTGGACCACCGGCACGACGATCATCTGCGCGATGCGCTCCATCGGCTGGATCGTGAACGGCTCGCGGCCGCGGTTCCAGCACGACACCATCAGCGGTCCCTGGTAATCCGAATCGATCAGTCCGACCAGGTTGCCGAGCACGATGCCGTGCTTCGTGCCCAACCCGGAGCGCGGCAGGATCATGGCTGCGTAGCGCGCGTCGCCGAGGTGGATTGCCATGCCGGTGGGCAGCAGTCGTGCGTCGCCCGGCGCGAGCTCGAGTGGCGCATCGATGCACGCACGCAGGTCCAGCCCGGCGCTTCCGGGGGTGGCATAGGCGGGCAGCTGACCGTGCAGCCGCGCGTCGAGAATCCGCACGTCGAGTGTGATCATCGGCTGGCGAGCCTGCGCAGGATGAAGGAAAGGAAAAGCAGCGAAATACCGGGCAGCGGCGTGAGTGCGGGCACCAGCTCGAGGACAGCGGCCGCAATCAGTGCGATGCCGCCGATCGCGAACCCGCGGCTCAGGCGCAGTGCCGTCGCGCGCGCGTTGGCGCGCAATGCATCGGTCACCGGGCCGGCGCCGCCGGTCCGTGCGCCCGCGGCCGTGCGGCGCAGCGCCTCGCGCGCTTCGTCGGCCAGGCTGCGCGAAGGCGCACCGGCCGCAGGCGCCGCGAGCTGCGCGGCGAGGGCGCGCGCCCGACGCTTCGACGCCCGGCCTGGCGGCTCGACCCGGCCCGGTGCGCCGGCATTGCCGCTGAGCCGTTCGACGTAGCTTGCGAAGTCGCCGTCGGGCGGGCCGTCGTGGTCGATCGGGCTCATCGTGGTGCCGAGCTCGACGTGCCGCGCGGCGGCAGGCGGCGCGCGATCTCGTCCACCAGCACCTGCGCGAGTTGCGCCTTGTCGGCGCGCGGCAGGCGCTGGCTGCCGCGCTCGTCGATCAGCAGCAGCTCGTTGTCGTCGCGGCCGAAGGTGGCGTGTCCGATGTTCGCGACCAGCAGCGGCACGCCCTTGGCGACGCGCTTGGCGGCGGCATTGGCTTCGAGGTCTTCGCTCTCGGCCGCGAAGCCGACGCACCAGGGCGCGTCGGCGCGCCGCGCGACGGCGGCGAGGATGTCGGGGTTCTGCGCGAACTCGAGCTTCGGCAGGTCATCGGCGCTGCGCTTCTTCAGCTTGCGATCGCTGGCATTGGCGACACGCCAGTCGGCCACCGCCGCGACGGCGACGAAGACGTCGGGGCGCGGTGCGTCCGGCGCATCCGGCGCGTCGAGCGCCGCCATCACCGCGTCGTGCATCTGCTGCGCGGTGCGCACGTCCACGCGTTGCACGCCACGCGGCGTGGCCAACGCCGTCGGGCCGGCCACCAGCGTGACTCGCGCGCCCGCGGCGCTGCATGCGCGCGCGAGCGCGAAACCCATCTTGCCCGACGACAGGTTGGTGATGCCGCGCACCGGGTCGATCGGCTCGTAGGTCGGCCCCGCCGTGAGCAGTACGTGCCGGCCTGCCAGCTTCCTGGGCACGAAGAAAGCCGCCAGCTCGTCGACCAGCTCGAGCGGCTCCAGCATGCGGCCCATCCCCGTCTCGCCGCACGCCTGGTCGCCACTGGCAGGGCCGAGGATCGCCACGCCGTCGGCGAGCAGTTGCGCGACGTTGCGCTGCGTGGCCGGATGCAGCCACATCTGCCGGTTCATTGCGGGTGCTGCCAGCAGCGGGCAGTCGCGCGCAAGGCACATCGTGGAGAGCAGGTCGTCGGCCAGCCCGTGCGCGAGCTTCGCGAGGAAGTCGGCGGTGGCCGGCGCCACCAGGATCGCGTCGGCGCGCCGCGACAGCTCGATGTGCGCCATGTTGTCGTCGATGCGCGCGTCCCACTGGTCGACGAACACCGGCTCGCCGGTGAGCGCCTGGAACGTCACCGGGGTGACGAATCGGGTCGCTGCCGCGGTCATCACCGCCTGCACGCGCGCACCGGCGCGCTGCAGCTCGCGCGCCAGCTCGGCCGCCTTGTAGGCGGCCACGCCGCCGGTCACGCCGAGCACGATCCGTTTGCCTTGCAGGTTCATTCGCGTTGTATAGCACAAGGGTTCCGGGAACCGGGATCGAATCGCGCAGTCGTCCCGGGAAAGCAGCAGAATGCCTGACTTTTTCACGGAGTTCCCATGCGGGCAGGCAGCACCGATCCGCGCGCGCTGATCCTGCTGGTCGTGTTGACGCTGGTCTGGGGTACCAACTGGCCGCTGTTTCCACTGGCCGTGCGCGAGGTCTCGGTGTGGACGTTTCGCGCCGTCGCGCTGCCGGTGGCCGGCGCGATGCTGCTCGGCGCGGCAGCGGTGCGCGGCCAGTCGCTGGTGATCCCGCGCGAGCACTGGTGGACCGTGCTCGCCGCGTCGCTGTTCTACCTGGTGGTCTGGAACATCGCGAGCACCTATACGGCGGTGCTGATCCCGTCGGGCTGGGTTTCACGATGCCGTTGTGGTCGGCGCTGATCTCCACGCTGTTGCTGGGCGACCGGCTCGGACCGCGGATGCTGCTGGCGCTGGTGTTCGGGGCGGCGTCCGTCACGCTGCTGATGGTGCCGAACTTCGGCGTGTACGCCGGCGCGCCGCTCGGGCTGGTGCTCGGCCTGCTGTCCGGACTGGGTTGGGCGGTCGGCACGCTGATCCTCAAGCGCAGTCCGGTGCCGGTTCCTGCAATGGTGCTGACAGGCTGGCAGCTGCTGCTCGCGGCGGTGCCGATCGCTGCGGGCGCGGTTCTGTTCGGGGATGGCGGCTGGTTCGTGCCGTCGTGGCAGTCGGTGGTCGTCATTGCGTACATCACGCTGGTGCCGATCGCCATCGGCAACGCGTGCTGGTTCGCGATCGTCGGCATGCTGACGCCGAACGTGGCGGGACTGTCGTCGATCATGGCGCCGGTGGTGGCACTGGTTTCCGGCGCCGCGATCCACGGCGAGCCGTTCGGTATCCTGCAGTGGCTGGCGATGGGCTGCTGTGCGGCCTCGCTGTGGCTGGCGCTGCTCGCGCCGCGCAGGCACTGACACCGTGCCGGCAGGCGCTGATCCAGTGTCGGCGCAGGGCGGCCGGTTCCTCCGGGGAGCGATCCGATGAAGCTGGAAGGTTCATGCCACTGCAAGGCGGTGCAGTTCACCGTCGAGGCCGCGTCACCGTATCCGTTCATGCGCTGCTACTGCTCGATCTGCCGCAAGACGGCGGGCAGCGGCGGCTACGCGATCAATCTGGGTGCCGATCGGCGCACGCTGAAGGTGCGTGGCAGGAAGAACCTGGCGGTCTATCGTGCCAGGCTGGAAGACGGCAGCACGAGCAGCGGGCGCCGCCACTTCTGCCAGCTCTGCGGCAGCCAGCTGTGGCTGTACGACCCGAACTGGCAGGAGCTGGTGCATCCGCACGCGTCGGCAATCGACACGCCACTGCCGGTGCCGCCGCAGCGCGTGCACATCATGCTCGACTCGAAGGCGACTTGGGTCGAGCCGGAGGTGCGTGCCGGCGACGCGTGCCACGGCGAATACCCGGACGAGTCCCTTGCTCAGTGGCATGCGCGGCACGGCTTGTGAGCGGCGACGGCAGGCGCTGCCCCGCGCGGCGGCGCATACGCGCGCAGTGCGGCCTCAGCGGCTTCGGCGCACCCGCCTGAATTCGTCGACGATCAGCAGCACCGCGCCCACCGTGATTGCGCTGTCGGCGACGTTGAAGGCCGGCCAGTAGTACTGCTGCCAGTACACCAGCAGGAAGTCGACCACCTGTCCGCGTGCGAGCCGGTCGATCACGTTGCCGAGCGCGCCGCCAAGGATCAGCGCGAGCGCAAACGCGAACAGCCGCTGCGATCCGTGGCGCGCGAGCAGCCAGACGATGAAGACGGCCGCAACGAGCCCCAGCGCGGTGAAGAACCAGCGCTGCCAGCCCGCGGCACTCGCGAGGAAGCTGAATGCGGCGCCACGGTTGTAGACCAGGGTCAGGTCGAACAGGCCGGGCACGACCGCCAGCCGCTCGCCGAACGCGAAGCTGCGCTCGATCGCGAACTTGGTGAGCTGGTCGATGGCGACGATCGCCGCCGCCAGCCACAGCCACGTCTTCATCGGCGCCGCGCTGCCCTTGGCCATCGGGGTCTCCGGTTCGCCACGTTCACGCGGCGCTGCGCGCTTCGCCGGCGCCGTGCAGGTTCGCCGTGCAGCGCCCGCACAGGCGCGGATGCGCCGCATCGGCACCGACGTCGGCGCGATAGTGCCAGCAGCGCTCGCACTTGGCATGCGGGCTGGGTTCGACGACGACCGAGGTCGGTTCGCCATCGCCGCCACGCTCCACACGCGCCTGCGACGTGATCAGCACGAAGCGCAGGTCGTCGCCGAGGGACGCGAGCGCGTCGTGGGTTTCCCCCGAGGCGCGCACCACCACTTCGGCCTGCAGCGAAGAGCCGATCGCGCCAGCGCTGCGCGCCTCTTCGAGCTTCTTCAGCACTTCGGCGCGCACGGCGCGAATGGTCGCCCACTTGTGACGCAGCAGCTCGGTGGCCTGCGCGTCCTCGCTGGCCAGCTCGCCGGTGGCCGGGAAGCGATGGTACGTCTGCGTGAAGATCGTCTCGCCGCCTGCCTTCCACGTAGCCGGGGCGAGCAGCGGCCAGGCTTCCTCGGCGGTGAACGACAGGATCGGCGCCATGATCCGCAGCAGCGACTGCGCGACGTGATGCAGCGCGGTCTGCGCCGAGCGCCGCGCCAGCGACGTGGCGGCGGTCGTGTAGAGGCGGTCCTTCAGGATGTCGAGCCAGAACGCGCCGAGGTCCTCCGAGCAGAACGTCTGCAGCTTCGCCACCGCGGGGTGGAATTCGTAACGCTCGTAGTCGGCCTCGATGTCACGCTGCCACGCAGCGGTCATCGCCACCGCGTAGCGGTCGATCTCGAACATCGCCTCGACCGGCACCGCGTCGCGCGCGGGATCGAAGTCGGACACGTTGGCCAGCAGGAAGCGCAGCGTGTTGCGGATGCGCCGGTACGCCTCGACCACGCGCTTGAGGATCTCGTCGGAGATGCCCAGCTCGCCCGAGTAGTCGGTGCTGGCGACCCACAGCCGCAGGATCTCGGCGCCGAG
>CAZBTE010000041.1:0-12389 GCA_964494665.1 uncultured Limnobacter sp. | reverse complement strand
ATCTACGCGCTGGCGCAGTTCGCCGCCAACTCCGAGTTCACCGCGATGCGCGCTGCCGGCCTGGGCCGGCGCCAGGCGCTGGCCACGATCGCGCGCATCGGCCTGTTCGTCGCGGTCCTGACGGCGCTGTTCGGCGAGGCGCTGTCGCCGCCGGCCGAGCGGCTCGCGCAACAGCTTCGGCTGTCGGCGATCGGCGCTTCGGTGGCAGGCCAATTCCGCTCCGGCCTGTGGCTGAAGGACTCGGTGCGCGGCGCGAGCGGCGAAGTCGACCGGTTGCGTTTCATCAACGTCGGCGAGTTGCTGCCCGACGGCACGTTGCGCGGCGTGCGGGTGTACGAGTTCGACGCCGAGATGCGCATGTCGGAGATCGTGCATGCGCAGTCGGCCCGCTACGCGTCGCCTGGCAGCTGGCAGCTCTCGGGTGTGGAAGCGACGCGTTTCTTCGAGGCGCAGGCGCAGGCCGAGACGCCCATGTTGCGCGCCGAGCAGACGCAGCCCGGCGATCGTGTCTGGAACAGCCACCTGACGCCCGGCCTGCTCAGCGTGCTGCTGGTTCAACCCGATCGCATGTCCGGGCTGGGACTGTACCGGTACGTGCGCCACTTGCAGGAGAACCGGCAGAATTCCAGCCAGTACGAGATTGCGCTGGCCAAGAAGCTGGTTTATCCGCTGGCGGTGATCGTGATGATGGCGCTGGCGCTGCCGTTTGCCTACCTGCAGGCCCGCGCCGGCGGCATCGGCTACAAGGTCTTCGCCGGCATCATGCTGGGCATCGCCTTCCACTTCCTGAACGGCCTGTTCTCCCACCTCGGCCTGCTCCACACCTGGCCCCCGCTGCTGTCGGTCAGCATTCCGAGCATCGGGGCGCTGCTGCTGGCGCTCGGCATGCTCGCCTGGGTCGATCGGACCCGCTGAGCCGCCGCGGGGGTTGCGTGCGGTGCCGTGGAACCGGCATCAGGGTTGACACGGGCAAGAAAAGCATGGACGCCTGCCTGCACATTGGATTAGCATTCGCTGCCATGCGCTGCGTGGATGGCAGCATGCCCTTAACCGGGCGCTCCGCGCAGTCCGCAAGGGGGTATCGAGGAGGAGGAGAGGCAGCAACGCTGCCATTTCGGGGCGCACAGCGATGTGCGCCGTTTTTTTTCCTTCCCCTGCCCCGCACGTTGACCGGCCGCTGATGATTCCGCTGATCGAGCGCACCTTTGCCGACGCCGCGCGTGCGCGGCGCGCCTTCCTCGCCACTGCGCTGGTATTGACCGTGCTGCGCGCGTGGTTCGCCGCGGCGCTTCCGTTTACCAGCGACGAGGCCTACTTCCTGTCGTGGGGGCGCAACCCGGACTGGGGCTTCTACGATCACCCGCCGATGATCGGCTGGTGGCTCGCGGTGCTGGATGCGGTCTCGGGTCATCGTTTCGTCCTGCGGCTTCCCGCACTGGCGGCGCCGCTGCTGGTGGCGGCGACCGGCTGGTGGCTGCTGCGCCGCCATGGCGAGGCGCTCGCGTGGGCGGGCGCGACGCTGCTGCTGCTGGTGCCGCTGAACGCGTGGAACGTGGCCATCACCACCGACATCCCGCTGATGATGTTCAGCGCTCTGGTTGTCGCGCTGTACCTGCGGGCCCGCAGGACCGGGCGTGCCGTCGATTTCCTGCTGGCCGGCCTCGCGCTGGCCGGTGCGCTGATGTCGAAGTACTTCGCCGGCCTGCTGGCGATCGCAATCTTCGTGCACTCGGTGTGGCGGCCCACGCGCGCGTCGCTGTGGGGGCTGGCCTGGGTGGTGGTGGGCGCGCTGCCGGCCGCGGCGATCCAGATCGCGTGGAACGCCTCGAACTGCTGGCCGAACGTGATGTTCAACCTGGTCAACCGGCACGGCGACGCGGGCCTTTCCTGGCAGACCCCGGCGCTGTACGCGCTTTCGGTGTTCTACGTGCTCACGCCCGCGGTGGCGCTGCGCCTGTTCGGGTTTGCGGGGCGCGGGCGCGACGCGCAGCAGTCCGGGAGCGCCACGCCGGCCGAGCGCGCGGCGTTGCGCTGGCTGGCGATCGTGCCGCTGGCGATCTTCGCGGTGCTGTCGCTGGTCAAGACGATCGGCCTGCACTGGCTGGCGAGCTTCGTGCTGCCGGCGGTGCTGTGGTTCGCACTGTCTGCCGGAACCCGCTCGATGGCGCGCGCGCTCGCCGTGGCGATGCTGATCGCGATCGCGCACTGGCTGCTGATCGGCGTGCTGGCCGCGTTGCCCACCGAGACCTTCCGCGGCTGGAAGAGCTACCAGGGGCTGGTGCTCACCGCGCATGCCGACCAGCTGGCGCAGGCGCTGGCGCCCTGGCGCGGCAGCCACGTCCTCGCCTCGGACGGCTACTCGCCGGCGGCCACGCTCGCCTACGCGCTCGACGAGCACGTGATCGTGTTCGGTCCCGGCACCAGCCACGCCCGCCACGACGACATCCTCACCGACTTCCGCGCGCTCGACGGTCGCGACATCCTGATCGTGCGCCGCAGGGATGTCGCGCCGGGCGACTATGACCGGTGGTTCGAGCAGGTGAAGCTGCACCGCATCGAGATCCGGGGCGCGCACTTCCACCTGATCGAGGGCCGCGGCTTCCGTTACGGCGCGTATCGCGACGGCGTGCTCGACGAGGTGCGCCGGCGCCACTACGCGCTGCCCGGGTGGCTGCCGGGCGGCCCGTGCTACTTTTGCGACCGCTACTTCCCCGAACGCGCCTGCCACCGCTGAACGATGAACCTGCAGCAGCTGCGCTTCGTGCGCGAAACCGCGCACAACCACTTCAGCCTGACGCGCGCCGCGCAGGCGATCGGCACGTCGCAGCCGGCCCTGTCGCGCGGCATTCTCGAGCTCGAAGCCGAGCTGGGCGTGGACGTGTTCGTGCGCCACGGCAAGCGCATCCTCGGCCTCACCGAGCCCGGAAAGCTGGTGCTGTCGCGTGCCGAGCGGGTGCTGGCCGAGATTGCCGGCATCGAGCAGGTGACGGCGGAATTCCGCGCGCGCGACGATGGCGAGTTGCGCGTGGCCACCACCCATACTCAGGCCCGCTACGTGCTGCCCGCCGTGGTGCGCGAATTCCGCAAGCGCTATCCGGCAGTGCGCCTGACGCTGCTGCAGGGCAGCCCGAAGCAGATCATCCAGTCGGTGATGTCGCGCGAAGTGGATTTCGCGATCGCCACCGAAGTGCCTGAAGAGGCCGAAGGCCTGGTGACGATCCCCGCCTTCGAGTGGGAGCACACGGTGATCGTGCCGTCGAAGCATCCGCTGGCCGGACAACCGCTGTCGCTGCAGGCGCTGGTCAAGTATCCGATCGTCACCTTCGTCGAGGAGTTCGCCGGCAGGCGGCGCATCGACCGCGCGTTTGCCGATGCAGGCCTGCGCCCGGACATCGTGCTGGCGGCGATCGACTCCGACGTCATCAAGACCTACGTGAGCATCGGCCTGGGCGTGGGCATCGTGACCGCGCTCGCGTACGACCCGCGGCAGGACCGCGGACTGGTGTCGATGCCGGCGGGCAGCGTGTTCGGCATGAATCACGTGCGACTCGCCGTGCGACGCGATGCGTTCCTGCGCGGCTTCGCGCTGAGCTTCATCGAGCTGTTCGCGCCCGACGTCGATCGCCGCACGCTGGAACGGCTGATGCAGCGCAAGTGACGACGCCCGACGCGCGGCGTCCGGTCTGCGGGAGGCTCGGGTAAGTCCCGATGTGTCGGCGGTGCCGGCATGCGCCGCGCCGGCGATCCGAACGCTTATCCTTCTCCGATCGTCGCTGCGACCGTTCGGGCGCGGCAGTACCTCGCATCACGGAGTCGTCGAACGCGCATGCTTCGCCGTGTCATTCGCGCCGCTGCGCTTGCGGCCGCGGCGCTCTCGCTTCCACTGGCGGCTTCTCTGTCGCTCGTATCGCCGCGTGACGCGCACGCCCAGCCCGTCGCGTTGCGCGCGTCGAGTTGGCTGCCGCCTTCGCATCCGCTATCGCAATCGCAGGCGCGCTGGTGCGCCGAAGTCGAGCGCGTCACCGCCGAGCGCGTGCGCTGCACGCTGCTGGCCAGGCCGGTGAGCGCGCCGCCAGGCACCTTCGATGCGGTGCGCGACGGACTGGCCGACTTGTCGTTTTCGGTGCATGGCTACACGCCGGGCCGCTATCCGCTTGCCCAGCTCGCCGAGCTGCCGTTCTCGGGCGATTCGGCCGAGGCTGCCTCCGTGGCTTACCAGCGGGTGTTCGAGCGGCACCTGGCCGTGATGAACGAGCATCGCGGCCTGAAGGTGATCGCCGTGTTCACGCACGGGCCCGGGCAGATCTTCAATGCGCGCCGTCCGATCGCGTCGCTCGCCGACGCGAAGGGGCTGAAGTTCCGCGTCGACGGCGGTTCGGTCAACGAGGTCGGCAAGGCGATCGGCGCGACGCTGGTGATGAAGCCGTCCTCGGAGTCGCTCGAATTGCTGACCTCCGGGGCGGTCGACGGTGTGTTCGCGCCGGACGAGTCGGTTTCGTCGATGAGGCTCGAGAAGGCGATCCGCTACCGCACCAGCGTGCCCGGCGGGCTGTACAACACGAGCTTCGCATTCGTGATGAACCAGGACGCCTGGGAGCGCATCCCCAAGAACGACCAGGCGGCCATCGAGCAACTGTCCGGCGAATACGCGGCCACGCTGTTCGCTCGCGCGTGGGACCAGGCCGACCGGCGCGGGATCGGCCTGATGCAGGCCACCGGCGTGCGAACCACCGTCGCGGGCCGCGCGTTCGTCGAGGAACTGCGTGCGCGCGTGGCGCCGCTCGAACAGAAGTGGATCGCCGCGGCGAGGGCCAGGCAACTGCCCAACCCCGAGCAGGTGCTGCGCGAATTCCGCGCAGAGGTTGCGCGGCTGAGGTAGGGCGGTATGCTGAACGCTCACCACGGATAGCGCGAGGACGACGATGGCGGCGATCGGTTTCATCGGTGCGGGCGCGATGGGCGCGCCGATGATCGGGCACCTGCTGGACGCGGGGCACCAGGTCAGGGTTCACGTGCGCCGACGCGAGGCGGCCGCCGCGCTGCTCGAGCGGGGCGCGCGCTACGCGGCCACGCCGGCCGAAGCCGCAGGCGATGCCGACTACGTCTGCACCAACGTCACGAACACGGCCGATGTCGAGTCGGTGCTGTTCGGCGCAGACGGCGCGGCACACGCGACGCGTGCCGGCAGCATCGTGATCGACTTCTCCACCATCTCGGCCACCGCCACGCGCGAGTTCGCGCGCCGCCTCGCGAGCCAGGGGGTCGACATGCTCGACTGTCCGGTGTCGGGCGGCGCAGTCGGCGCTCGGCAGGCGTCGCTGGCGATCATCGTTGGCGGCGACGCGGCGGTGCTCGAGCGCGCGCGGCCGATCCTGGAGAAGCTCGGGCGCACCATCGCGCATGTCGGCGGCCACGGCGCCGGCCAGGTGGTGAAGGCGTGCAACCAGATCGTGCAGGTGGTCAACATCGAGGGAATCGCCGAGGCGATGCTGTTCGCCTCGGCCAACGGCGTCGACCCGGCGCGCATGCTGCCGGCGCTTCAGGCGGGCATGGCCGGCAGCCGGATGCTCGACCTGATGGGCCCGAAGATGGCTGCGCGCGACTTCGCCGCAGGCATCGAGGCGCGCCTGCACCAGAAGGATTTCGGGCTGGTGGTGCAGGCAACCCAGGCGCTCGGCCTGTCGCTGCCCGCGGCGGCAATCGTGTCGCAGCAGCTCAACGCGCTGGTCGGCAATGGCTGGGGGCGCGACGACACGTCGTCGCTGCTGCGCGTGCTCGAGGGCGCGAATCGGGGCAGGGCGGCGAACGACGAGTGATGCGCCTCAGCCCGCCTCGGCGGGCGCGCGGCACATCGCCAGCACCGCTTCGTGCAGCGCGTGCCCGGGTTCGGCCAGTGCCTCCAGCACCGACAGGTGGTGGCGGCCCGGAATCTCCATCGTGTCGACCGAACCGGCAGGCCAGGCCGCGGCGAGCGCTGTCGCCTGCCGATGGAACTCGTCGCTCTCCATCGCACCCACCGCGGCCAGCAGGCGAGCGCTGCGCGTGGGCTGCATCGATACCGGGCTCAGGCGCCAGGCCGCGGCGTCGTCCAGCCGCAGGTCCTCGCGCAGAAAGGGCGCCGCCGCCACCGGCCGCATGTCGTGCAGTCCGCTGATCGACACCCCCGCGCGCACGAGGGCGCGCGGGAGCCCGCTCTCCCAGCGCGGCCATTGCGCGCACAGCATCATTGCGGCCAGGTGGCCCCCGGCCGAGTGCCCGCCGGCAACGATTCGCCGCCGGTCGATGCCAAGTCGCCCGGCATTCCGGTGCAGCCACGTGTGCGCGGCGAGCATCTGCCTGACGATCGTCTCCACCCTGGCCGACGGCGCGAGCGCGTAATTCGGAATCGCCACGCTGATTCCGGCATCGACCAGCGGCGGCGCGACCCACGAGAAGTCGCTCTTGTCGAGCGAACGCCAGTAACCGCCGTGCATGAAGACGAACAGCGGCGCACCGGGCGCGGCCGCCGGAAAGTAGTCGAGCCGTTCGGGCGCGGACGCGCCGTACGCGATGTCCAATAGCGCGGTGCTCCGGCGACGCGCCGCCGCCGATTCGTCGGCCCAGCGCTGCAGGATGGCCGCGGCGTCGGCAATCGCGGCACGCGCGTTGTACTGGCGATCGAGCCACGCCGGATCGGATCGGGCGAGCGAGGCAGGCGGTCTCATGCGGCGAATTGTAGAAGCAGCGGGTCTCTTGATGCAGACGCTTGCGCGCAGCCCGATAGTGTCGTAAACAACGGGGGTCATGAGGTTCGCACCCAAACGCTTCCGTCTCTGGAACTGGATCGCCGTCGCGGCGATGCTGTTCAGCGCGCTTGCGCCGGGTGTCAGCCACGCGCTGCTCGCCGGTGCTTCGCCGGATTCGCAGTACGCCGCCGTCTGCACGTCGACCGGCATGAAGTTCGTGAAGGTCGACGCAACCGACGGTGCTTCCGGCGAATCGCAGGCAGCCCTGGCGTCGATCGACTGTCCGTGCTGCCAGATCTCGCATTTCCCGGCGCTGCCGGTCCAGGCGCAGGGATGCGCGCCTTCGATCGCCGCATCCGATGCGCCGCTTCCGGTCGTCGTCACCGCCCATTCACCGGGCGGGGCACTGCATCCGGTACAAGCCAGGGCTCCTCCCGTTTCTCGTTGACCCCGCAATGATCGCCCGCTGCAGCGCGGGCGATGGTGCGCGTGCGCGGTTGCCGTGCGCGCCTGCGTCAGCTCATCGAGAAACTCCGAAGTGCGCACACGTTACCGTTTGTCCCTGGCCGCGTTCGCGAGCCTGTTCGCCGCATCGTCCTGGTCGCAGGGCGCGACCGATCCTGCAACGCTGAACCAGATCACGGTGACCGGGTCGGCCATCGACGACCGGTTCAGTTCCACCGCCACCGACCCGGTCTCCAGCACCGACTTCAGCGGCGAACAGGTCGAAGACCTGCACGTGAAGAACCTGATCGAGGTGCTGAGGTCGGTCGGCGGCGTCACCGCCGACCTGCAGAGCGACAGCGAGACCATCAAGATCAAGCTGCGCGGCATCGAGAACCAGCGCTACATGGGCGAGAAACCCGGGGTCGCCATCGTGGTCGATGGTGTTCCGGTGTTCGAGCGCACCGGCAAGGTCAACATCGACCTCGACAACATCGAGAGCATCAAGGTCATCAAGGGCGGCGCCTCGTATCTCTACGGCGAGGATGCGCTTGCCGGCGCGGTGATCGTCACCACCAGGCGCGGCGCAGGCCAGAAGGGACTCGTCGTGGAGACCGACAGGGGATCGTCCGGGTATGCGCGCTACCTGCTGCGCGGAGGCTTCGCGTCCGACGACGCGTCTGTCCACCTGCAGTACAGCGACCGCGACCAGGACGGCTATTACCACCTGTCGAGCAGCTACGCCAGGACCTGGTCCGGAAACGTGAAGTACGCGCTCGACGCGCGCAGCGACCTCAGCTTCGGTTTCGAGAAGTCGGACCGCTTCAGGGATCGCGAGGGCAGCGTCACCGGCGTGACCGCCGCGCGGCTGGACCCGAGGGGATTGCGTGAGGGCCGCGGCTATACCCGGAACTTCGACGTCGACCTGACCCGGCTGAACCTGACCTACTCCAACGATCTCGACGATCGCTCGAACCTGCTGGCGGTGCTCTACCAGTACGAAGACGACACCACGTTCTGGTCGGCGCCGATGCGCTTCGACGCCTCCGGCGTGCCGACCACCCGCGTCGACCACTACAGCACCCACAACGACTACAACCAGGTGCAGCGCGGATTCAAGGCCGAGTACCGCACCCGCTTCGACCGCCTCGCGCTGATGGGCGGTCTCGAGCTGAAGCGCAACCGCTTCGACAACTACAACACGGTGCTGAACAGCTACCGGGCGGCGCCGCGCGCCCCGGTGGTCGCCGCGGGAACCATCGCGAGCGACGACCTGGCCGTCGAGAGCACGAAGGCGGCCTACGGCGAACTGAAGTACGGGCTGTCCGACCGCACCGTGGCGACCTTCAACGTGCGCCACGACCGGATCCGCATCGACTTCGACGCGCAGCCGGTCGACAGCAACGGCAACCAGCGGGTCGACGAGCAGAAGTCGTTCGACGTGAACAGCTTCCGCCTGGGGCTCACGCGCGACCTCGGCAACGCCACCGACGTGTTCGGTGCCGTGTCCACCGGGTTTCGCGCACCGACCGCCGAGCAGCTGTATCGCGGCGAGACGACCACCAGCACGCTGGTGTCGAGCAACCCGGACCTCGAACCGGAGAAGGCGGTCAGCGTCGAGATCGGCGTGAAGAAGCGTGCCGACCTGCTCGGCTGGCCGACGGCGCTCGGTGTCTCGGTGTTCCAGATCGAGCGCGACGACTTCATCCTGGACAGCAATGGCCAGTACGGGGCGACCAACGCACCGATCGGCGGCGGCTCGCAGTTCCGCAACATCGGCGGTGCGCGCAACCGGGGGCTGGAGATCGAGGCAAGCACCGAGCCGCGGCGCGGCTGGGCGTTCTCGGCCGCTTACACGTGGCTCGACGCACGCTTCACCCGCTACGACAACTTCCTGCAGACGCTGGGCAATCCGTTCGGAGCCTTCGTCGCGAACCCGACGCCGGCACAGCAGGCCGATCCCGCGTTCTGGCGCAGCAACCACACGGTGCAGGCGTTCGACAACACCGGCAACAAGATCCCGCGCGTGTCGCCCCACATCTTCAACTTCCGCGCACGCTACCTGCCGGCGCCGGGCTGGACCGTCAGCGGTGAAGTCGACTTCCGCTCGCGTGCGTACGCCGACGAGATCAACCAGGAAGACTGGCCGGGCCGCACGCTGTTCGGGCTGATGGCGCAGTACGAGCGGAAGCTCGGCGGCCTGGCGGGCACTCGACTCGCGTTGTTCGCGCGCATCGACAACCTGTTCGACAAGCGCCACTACCTGACCGCGCGCGGCACCAACGATGCCAACTACGACGGCCGCTACGACGCCGAGGACGTGTCGATCGTGCCCGACCGGGGGCGCACCGTTCGTGTCGGCCTGGCGCTGCGCTACTGAGGGCGGCGGCGATGGAACAGCTGAAGACCCTCGTCGAGTTGGGCGTGATCGGGCTGCTGCTGGCGCTGAGCGTCGGCGCGCTGGCGGTGAGCGTCGAGCGCTGGCGCTTCATCGGCGCCGTCGACATCGCGCGCTACGCGAGCCGCGTGCGGCTGGAGGCCGACCTGACCCGGCACCTGAACTGGATCGGCACGATCGCGGCGAACGCGCCTTACCTGGGGCTGCTCGGGACCGTGCTCGGAATCATGTTGACCTTCCAGAGCCTGGGGGCGAGTGGCGACATGGACGTGAAGACCATCATGACCGGGCTCGCGCTGGCGCTGAAGGCCACTGCGGTCGGCATCGGCGTGGCGATTCCCTGCGTGGCGATGAACAACCTGCTGAGGCGGCGCGTGCGCGAGCGTCTCGTCGACTTCGACGAAGCGCGCGGAGGCTGAGATGGACGACGGCGAGTTGGGCGACATCAACGTGGTTCCGCTGGTCGACGTGATGCTGGTGCTGCTGACCATCGTGCTGACGACCGCGACCTTCGTGGTCAATGGCCGCATTCCGGTGGACCTGGCGCGCGCGCAGAGCGCGCAGCCGGCGCGCTCGGCAGCGATCGTGCTGAGCCTGACCCGCGAGCATCGCCTGTACCTGGACGATCGGCCGGTGGATGACCTGGCGGCGATGCTCGCCGAATACCCGCGCGGCCAGCCGGTGGTCGTGCGCGCGGACGGCCAGCTCGCCCTGTCGCGCTTCGTCGAGCTGGTCGACCGGGTCAAGGCGCTGGGTTTCGAGCAGGTCAGCCTGGAGGTGCGCCGGACATGAGCGCAACGGTTGCGATCGCGCCTGTGCCGGGCATGCGGGTTGGCGACTGGCTGGTGTCGGGTGCGGTGCATGCCGCTGCGGTGATCGCGTTGTGGCAATTCGCGACGACCGGCGCGTTCGCGCCGGCCGCCGTGCAGCGACTCGACCTGTCGGTGCGCTGGGCTGCCGAGCCGCAAGCGGTGGCTGCGGTGGCCGATACGCCGGCGAAGCTTGCGGCCCCAACGGCGGTGCCCGATACGCCGGCGGCGCCGGTGGCCGTGCCCGTGCAGCGCCCTGCTCCGCGCGAGCGGGTCGAGCGCGAACCGGATGCACGCGCGCCCGTGAAACCGAAGGCATCGTTGCGGCACACGCGCGTGAAGCCATCGGTAGCGAAGGCGTTGCCTGCGCCGGCGATCGAGTCGAGTCCGCAGGTGGCTGCGCCGGTCGCCGCCAGCGAGACCACGGTGGCCGCGCCAGTCGCCGCCAGCGAGACCACGGCGGCTGCGCCGGTTGCCGCGAGCGAGGTGCCCGTGCCGGCGGCGCCCGAGTCAGCGCCGCAGATCGCCGCGGTCGCCCCGATGCACGCCGCAGCGGATCCGGCGTCGATGTCGCCCGCTGTCGCGACGACGCCGGCGCTGCGCGCGCCGGCGCTGCGCGCGCCGGCAGCCCATCAGGATGCCGGTCGTTGGCAGCGCGACCTGGAGCAGTTGATGCGCGAGCACAAGCGCTATCCGCTGCAGGCACGACGGATGCGGCAGCAGGGAGTGGTCACGGTCGAGGCGAGCTTCTCGCCGGACGGCCTCCTGCTTCGCTGCAACGTGGCCGACAGCTCGGGCTACCGCAGCCTCGACGAGGCTGCGCTCGAACTGGTGCACAAGGCGGCGGAGCTGCTGCGCTCGCGGCAGGTGCCCGGGGCACTGGCCGAGTTGCGGATCCCGATTGCCTTCCAGTTGTCCGGGTCATGAGATGAAGCGATTGCTGTTCTGCATGTTGATGCTCGCACTGGGCGGCCTGCCGGTCGCCGCGGCTGCGGTCACGAAGGTCGCGCTGGTCTCGACCAGGATGGTGCTGGAACGCAAGTTCGCGCTGATGCAGGCCGCTGCCCGCACGCAGGGCATCGAACTTGCCTGGACGCAGGTCGACGCCGAAGGCGAAGCCGGCGTCGAGCGGGTGCTCGACGGCGCGCGCTTCGTCCTGATCGATGCGCCGCGCGTCGACGACCAGGCGCTGGTCGAGCGCATCGCCGGTGACCGGCTGCGCAGCGCCGGACTTCCCGGCGTGGCCGTCAACGTGATGAGCCCGCCGGTTCGCTTGCGTGCGATCGACGTCGAGAGCGCGCATGCGCAGCGCGTGTTCGAGTACTACGTCGGCGGCATGCGGACCAACCACGAACGGCTGTTCGCCTACCTGGCCGCGCTGCTCTCCGGCGCCGACGCTTCCGCCGTGCCCCCGCCGGCCAGGCTGCCCGACGCCGGCATCTACCACTCCGGTCACGAGGCGGGCGTCTTCGCCGACCTGCCCGCCTACCTGGACTGGTGGGAGCGCCGCAGTGGCGAGCCATGGCAGGGTCGGCCGGTGATCGGCATGGAGATCTCGTCGAGCTACGTCTCGGACGGGCAGACCCGGATGCTCGACGAAGCCATCCGGGCGCTCGAGGAATCGGGTGCGGTGCCGCTGCTGTTCTATCGCGCCTCGCGGGTCGCGCGCGCGCGCGGCGGGCAGGCGGCACCGGCGCAGGAGCCGATGATCACGCTCGACGGCAAATCGATCGTGCAGGTGCTGCTGGTCAACACGTTCCTCGGCGTGAATCCGGATGCGCGCAGGGACTGGCACCGCAGCCTGGGCATCCCGGCGATCAACGTGCTGGCCTATCGCAGCGGCACGCGCACCGACTACCTCCAGGACACGGTGGGCGTGAACAGCTTCAACCTGCCGTTCACGCTGGTCAATGCCGAGTACATCGGCCTGCAGGATCCGGTGGTGGCGAGCGCAAACGAAGGCGGCGAGCTGGTGCCGATTCCCGAGCAGATGCAGCTGCTGGTGGGCAAGGC
>CAZBTE010000040.1:6706-12389 GCA_964494665.1 uncultured Limnobacter sp. | reverse complement strand
CCCCCCGCAAGCTGCTGGTCGTCGACGACGATCCCAAACTGCGCGAGCTGCTGCGCCGCTACCTGAGCGAGAACCAGTTCGAGGTGAGCCTCGCGCAGGACGGCCCGTCGATGAACCGGCTGATGCTGCGCGAGCAATTCGACCTGATCGTGCTCGACCTGATGCTGCCGGGCGAGGACGGCCTGTCGATCGTGCGCCGCCTGCGCGGGGCAAACGATGCCACGCCGATCGTGATGCTGACCGCAAGAGGCGACGACGTGGACCGGATCATCGGACTCGAGGTCGGCGCCGACGACTACCTGCCCAAGCCGTTCAATCCGCGCGAACTGCTGGCGCGCATTCATGCGGTACTGCGCCGCAAACCTCCGGCCGAGCTGCCGGGTGCGCCCTCGAGCGAACCGATCACGGTGGCGTTCGGGCCGTTCCTGCTCGACCTGGCCACGCGCGCGTTCACCCGCAACGGCGAGCCGGTGCCGCTCACCACCGGTGAGTTCTCGGTGCTCAAGGTGCTCGTGCAGCACGCGCGCATGCCGCTATCACGCGAGAAGCTGATGACGCTGGCACGCGGCCGCGAATACGGCGCCTACGATCGCAGCCTGGACGTGCAGGTGTCGCGCCTGCGCAAGTTGATCGAGGCCGACCCGCAGCAGCCGCGCTACATCCAGACGGTGTGGGGCGTGGGCTACGTGTTCGTGCCGGACGGCACGTGACGCGCATGGCGGCGCAGGCGCCCGCCGCCCGCCCGGTGCAGGTGCGGCCCGTGCGGATCAGCCTGTTCTGGCGCACCTTCCTGCTGCTGGCGTTGCTGATCGGGGCGAGCCTCGGGGCAACGCTGGGCATCGCCGAATTGCTCGAACGCACGCCGCCCGAGAAGCGCCTCGCCTGGGAGGTGGCGTCGGTGGTGAACCTCACGCGCTCGGCGCTGGTCAGCGCCGAGCCGCAGCGGCGCCCCGCGTTGCTCGAAGAACTGGCAAGCGCAGAAGACGTCAGCGTGCTGCCCAAGGAGCCCGAGGATCGCATCGACGCCGACGCCGCCGGGTCGCGGCTGCACGCGCTACAGCCGCACCTGCGCCAGCTGCTGGGTCCCGGCACGCAGGTCGCTGGCCGCGTCAATGGCGTCGATGCGGTGTGGATCAGCTTCGAGATCGACGGCGACGACTACTGGCTGATCCTGCCGCGTGCGCGTGTCGAGCGCCAGTTCGGTCCGGGCGTGGGGCTGCTGGGGCTGACCGCCGCCGGCTTGTCGCTGCTCGGCGCATTGGCGATCTCGCGCCTGGTCAACCGCCCGCTCGCCGACCTGAGCGGCGCGATCGCGGCGCTCAGCAGCGGCAAGGCGCCCGCGCCGCTCGCCGACGGTGGCCCCACCGAAATCGCGGCGGTGAACCGCCGCTTCAATCGGCTGGCGCGCGAGCTCGCACAGCTCGAAGAAGACCGCTCGCTCGCGCTGGCGGGCATCTCGCACGACATCCGCAGCCCGCTTGCGCGACTGCGCATGGAGATCGAGCTGGCCGACGTGAGCCCGACACAGCGCGCCTCGATGGCCGAGGACATCGAGCGCATCGATCGCATCGTCGGCCAGTTCATCCAGTACGCGCGGATGGCCGAACCGCCGCGTGCGGAACGCGTCGACGTGATCGCTGCGCTGGCGGGCATCGACCACGCATACCGCCCGGCGATCGAGGCCGGCGAGCTGGTCCTGTCGATCGACGCCGGCGACGCGCGGCAATGGATCGGCGACCCCGTCGACCTGCATCGGGCAGTCTCGAACCTGCTGGACAACTCGATGCGCTATGGACGCTCTCCCGATCGGCCCGCGCACGTTGCATTGAGTGCGCACGCAACCGGCACCGGCATTGCGATCACCGTGCGGGATCACGGCGCCGGCGTGCCCGAAGACGCACTCGAGCGGCTGCTGCAACCGTTCGCGCGCATGGACGACGAACGCAGCGAACGTGGAGGCTCGGGACTCGGGCTGGCGATCGTCGAACGTCTGGCGCGCCGCTACGGCGGCCAGTTGCGTCTGGTCAATGCCACTGGAGGCGGCCTGGAGGCAAGCTTGACGCTGCCGGACTACGGGACGAGCATTGCCGCCGTGGCCTGACGAATGATGCCGATAGTGGAAGGTTATCAATCGGATTGGATTCCCCAATTGGCGATTCCAATCGTTCTTTGCTAGATTGCCCCGGCCGGCTGCAAACGGAACGCGGCCGAGAGCATGCTCCGTCCAACCCTCACCGAGGAGGCACTTCCATGCCCAGCCTGAAAGGCACGAAGACCCACCAGAACCTGAAGGACGCCTTTGCCGGCGAAAGCCAGGCGAACCGTCGCTACCTGTACTTCGCCAACAAGGCCGACGTCGAAGGCCAGCCGGAAGTCGCCGCGCTCTTCCGCTCGACCGCCGAGGGCGAGACCGGCCACGCGCACGGTCACCTCGACTACCTGGCCGAAGTCGGCGACCCGGCCACCGACCTTCCGATCGGCTCGTCGCAGGCCAACCTGAAGTCGGCCGTCGCCGGAGAAACGCACGAGTACACCGACATGTACCCGGGCATGGCCAAGTCGGCCCGCGAGGAAGGCTTCGACGAGATCGCCGACTGGTTCGAGACGCTTGCCAAGGCCGAGCGTTCGCACGCGAACAAGTTCGCCAAGGCCCTCGAGTCGCTGTCCTGACCGGGGCTGATCCACGCGCCGGCAAGCCGGCCGCCGCGGATCTGCCAGACGCGTGCAAGGGGGAGCTTCCGGGCTCCCCCTTTTCGTTCAGACTGCGGTGTTCCCACACCGCTCCCGCCGCCAGACGAGGACGCCGATGACCGTACGTGAAGGTTCACTCGAAGCCCCGACCCGCCATCCGCTGGACTGGAAGAATCCGGCCTTCTACGACGAGAAGCAGGCGCTCGACGAAATGCAGCGCGTGTTCGACATCTGCCACGGCTGTCGACGCTGCCTGAGCCTGTGCAACGCCTTCCCGACGCTGTTCGACCTGGTCGACGAGTCGTCGAGCGGCGAAGTCGACGGCGTCGATCGCAAGGACTACTGGAAGGTGGTCGACCAGTGCTACCTGTGCGACGTCTGCTACATGACGAAGTGCCCGTACGTGCCGCCGCACATGTGGAACGTCGACTTCCCGCACCTGATGTTGCGCGGCAAGGCGATCCAGTTCCGCCAGGGCACGGCCACCCGGTTCCGCGACAAGCAACTGTCGTCGACCGATCGCAACGGGACGCTGGCCGGCATTCCCATCGTGGTGCAGGCGGTCAACGCACTCTCGCGCAACAAGACGGTTCGAAAGGCCGTCGAGAAAGGCCTGGGCGTGCACCAGCGGGCGTGGCTGCCGCCGTTCACCAGCGACAAGTTCCGCGCGTACGCGGCGCCGTCGCCCGCGCACCCGGTGCGCGACGGCGAGCGCACGCCAGGCAAGGTCGCCATCTACGCCACCTGCTACGTCAACTACAACGAGCCCGGCATCGGCCACGACCTCGTCAAGGTGCTCGATCACAACCGGATTCCGTACGTGCTGGCCGAGAAGGAGTCCTGTTGCGGCATGCCCAAGCTCGAACTGGGCGACCTCGAATCGGTGGCCAGGCTCAAGGAGAAGAACATCCCGGCACTGGCCAGGCTGGCGCGCGAAGGCTACGCGATCCTCGCGCCGATCCCTTCGTGTGCGCTGATGTTCAAGCAGGAACTGCCGATGATGTACCCGCACGACGCCGACGTGAAGGCGGTCCAGGAGGCGATGTTCGACCCGTTCGAGTACTTCGTGCTGCGTGCGAGGGACGGCCTGCTGAACACCGACTTCACCACGCCGCTGGGTAACGTCTCGTACCACATCTCCTGTCACTTGCGGGTGCAGAACGTGGGCCAGAAGACGCGCGAGCTGCTGCAGACGATTCCCGGCACGAACGTGAACGCGATCGAGCGCTGTTCGGGTCACGCGGGCACGTGGGGCGTGAAGAAGGAATATCACGAGATCGCGCTGAAGATCGGCAAGCCGGTGTTCCGGCAGATGGGCGAGCACCCGGCCGGCGAGCCGAACTGGATCGCCTCGGACTGCCAGCTCGCGGGCCATCACATCGAGCAGGGCATGACGGAAGCCGGACGCGACGTCAAGGGCAGGCTGGCCCACCCGCTCACCCTGCTGCGCATGGCGTACGGGCTGGGCTGAAACGGACAACCGGGAGTACCGAAGATGGCAAGAGTGACCCGTGAATCGCTGATGACGCTGGAGGCGTACGCGAAGGCGCGCCCCGAATTCCGGCGCAAGGTGCTCGAGCACAAGCGCAATCGCAAGGTGGCGCTCGGTCCGCACATCACGCTGCTGTTCGAGGACGAGCTGACGGTGCGCTACCAGATCCAGGAGATGCTGCGCATCGAGAAGATCTTCGAGGAGGAAGGCATCGAGCACGAGCTGGAAGCCTACAATCCGCTGATTCCCGATGGCCGGAACTTCAAGGTCACGATGCTGATCGAGTACGAGGACGTCGACACGCGCCGCCGCGAGCTCGCGCGCCTGCGCAACATCGAGGACCGCGTGTGGGTCCAGGTGGCCGGCTCGCCGAAGGTGTACGCGATCGCGGACGAGGACCTCGAACGCGAGAACGACGAGAAGACCTCGGCGGTGCACTTCGCACGCTTCGAGCTCGACGAGGCCATGGCGGCCGCGCTGAAGAACGGTGCCGCGCTGTCGGTCGGCGTCGACCACGAGAACTACCGCGCCTCGGTCGAGCCGCTCGCGCCGGAAGTCCGCGACGCGCTGGTGGCCGATCTCTCCTGAAGGAGCCTTGCTCATGCCCGGCCTGCTGCCCGATGTCGATCCCGAGGGCCTGCTCGAATACTCGGTCGTCTACACCGACCGCGCGCTGAACCACATGTCGCGCAGGTTCCAGGGCGTGATGTGCGACATCTCCCGCCTGCTCAAGGACGTCTACCGCGCACGCTCGGCGATCGTCGTGCCGGGTAGCGGCACCTTCGGCATGGAAGCCGTTGCGCGCCAGTTCGGCACCGGCCGCCGGTGCCTGGTGATCCGCAACGGCTGGTTCAGCTACCGATGGAGCCAGATCCTCGAGATGGGCGGCATTGCGTCGGCGCAGGAGGTCCTTGCGGCGCGCCCGGTCGGCACCGGCCGCCACGCCGCATTCGCGCCGCCGCCCGTGGAAGAAGTGGTGGCGGCGATCGAGCGCACGCGCCCCGAACTGGTGTTCGCACCGCACGTCGAAACCTCGTCGGGCATCATCCTGCCCGATGCCTACGTGCGCGCCGTCGCGGCGGCCGTGCACGCCTGCGGCGGGCTGTTCGTGCTCGACTGCATCGCCTCCGGCGCGATGTGGGTCGACATGCAGGCGCTCGGCATCGACGTGCTGGTGAGCGCACCGCAGAAGGGCTGGAGCGGCCCGGCCTGCTGCGCGCTGGTGATGCTCGGCGAACGCGCGCGCGAGCGCATCGAGCACACCACCAGCACCAGCTTTGCGTGCGACCTGCGCAAGTGGCTGCAGATCATCGAAGCCTACGAAGGTGGCGGCCACGCCTACCATGCGACGCTGCCCACCGACGCGCTGGTGCGCGTGCGCGACGCGATGCACGAGACGCGCGAGTACGGTTTCGAGCGCGCGCGCCTCGAGCAGCAGGAGTTGGGCGGCAAGGTGCGCGCCGCATTGGCCGCGCGCGGGGTGGCCAGCGTGGCGGCGCC
>CAZBTE010000040.1:0-6696 GCA_964494665.1 uncultured Limnobacter sp. | reverse complement strand
AGCGTGGTCGTCGGCTACACCGACGATCCCGAGGTCCAGTCGGGCCGCAGATTCGCCGGCCTGGGCCTTCAGATCGCTGCCGGCGTACCGCTGCAATGCGGCGAGCCGGCGGACTTCCGCACATTCCGCCTCGGCCTGTTCGGGCTGGACAAGCTGCGTGACATCGAGCGCACCGTGCGCCTGCTCGACGCGGCGCTCGGGCAGGCCCTGTAGGGCGTTTGAACAGGTCCTGGCAGCGGCGATTCAGCGCGACGGCGCAGACAGCAGTTCGCCCAGCGCCGCGTCGAGGCGCCCCGCCCAGTCGGCGGCGCTGCGGCGCTGCGCACCGGGCGCTTCGTCGCAGGCGATCGTGCGCGCCGCCAGCGCCTCTGCATCGCCCGGTCGGTCCAGCGCCTGGCACAACGCCATCCAGTCGGAACGCGCGACCAGCGTGCCGGCCGAGTACGCGACGCCGGTGCGCCGGCGCTGCTGCGCCAGGCCGGTGAGCTTGCGCCCGCTCGCATCGACCACTTCCCAGGGCGAGAGCGCACCGAAGCAGGCCCAGCGCAGCGCCTCGGACCCGCCATCCGGCGCCCGCATCCGCCCCTGGCCGGCCATGCGAGCCACCGACGGCTCGACCGCATGCGCGTCGATGCCCGCCTCGCGCAACACCCGCACGTGCAACTCGCCCAGCCAGCGATAGCTCGCGACCAGTCCCGCGCCGAGCAATCGATGATCGGGCGGCAGCACGACGCTGGCGCCGACCATCCAGGGGCCGGCGTGGACGGCGCCGCCGCCCGACGGGCGCACCGACACCGTCGTGCCGGCCGGCGCGCGCTGCACGACCGCGTCGTGCAACGCGCGCTGCGAGCAGCCCAGCACGATCTCGGGCGCGCGGTACAGCCACACGCGCCAGCGCGCGCGGCCGGCCGCAGCCGCGCCGGCCAGCGCCTGGACGCACCAGGCGTGCTCGTCCGCGATCGTTGCGTCAACGACCGGCATTCAGCCCGCCGCGCGCAGCGTGCCGATCGGCGCGCCGCGCGCGAAGGTTTCCCCGGCCGCGACGAGGATGCGCTCGAGCACGCCGTCGGCTGGCGCCGCCACCTCGATGTTCGTCTTGACCAGCACCACCGCGGCCAGCGGCGACCCGGCCTTCACCGCGTCGCCCTCGGCAACCAGCCAGCGATCGACCAGCGCCTCGGTGCCCTCCTCGACGTCGGTCCAGTACGCGTCGTCGAGCGTGATCGCGGTCATGCCGGTAGCGCCTGCGCAAGCGGCGCGCGGCACATCGCGCGCCCGGCCTCGACGATCGACTCGACCTGCGGGATCACGAAGCGCTCGAGCGGCCGGCTGTACGGGATCGGCACGTCGGGCACCGCGAGCCGCTTCACCGGTGCGCGCAACTGCACCTTGTCGAGGTTCTCGGCGACGATCGCCGCGATCTCGCCGCTCACCCCGAAGCTGAGGTAGTCCTCGTCGGCGACCAGCAGGCGCCCGGTCTTGGCGACCGACTTCAGCACCGCCTCGCGGTCGAGCGGCACCAGCGTGCGCAGGTCGATCACCTCGGCGCTCAGCCCTTCACGTTGCAGCTCGGCGGCAGCGAGCGTGGCCTTGTGCACCATCTGACTCAACGTGACGATGGTCAGGTCGGTTCCTTCGCGCACCACGCGCGCCTGGCCGAACGGCACCGTGTATGCCTCGCGCGGCACCTCGGTGGTGCTGCCTTCGAAGTAGGCCATCCACGGCAGGCCCATGATGCCCTTGTGGAACATGAACATCACCGGGTTGTCGTCGCGGATCGACTGGATCATCAACCCCTTGGCATCGTAGGCATTCGACGGCACCACCACCTTCAACCCCGGCATGTGCGCGAAGGTGCCGAACAGGCACTGCGAGTGCTGCGCGGCGTCGTTGTAGCCGCCGCCGATCGCGGTCATCAGCACCACCGGAAGGCGCAGGTTGCCGCCGGCCATGTAGGTGTTCTTCGCCAGGTGGTTGTAGATCTGGTCCATGCACACGCCGAAGAAGTCGACGAACATCAGCTCGGCGATCGGCCGCATGCCGGCCGCGGCGGCGCCAGTGGCCGCGCCGATGAACGCGGTCTCGGAGATCGGCGTGTCCATGATGCGCTCGGGGCCGAACTTGTCGAGCAGGCCACCGGTGGCGCCGAAGATGCCGCCATAGCGGCCGATGTCCTCGCCCATTACGAACACCGCGGGGTCGCGCTCCATCTCCTGTGCGATCGCCTCGGAGATCGCCTGGGCCATGGTCAGTGAACGGGATTCGCTCATGATCGGTTCCTCCTCGTGGTCGGGGCTCAGACGAACAGGTCGGCCAGCGCGTCGGCCGGCGCCGGGTAGTCGGCCTTGCGCGCGAACGCGTAGGCTTCGTCGACGCGGGCGCGGGCACGCGCATCGAGCTTGCCGCGCTGCTCGTCGTCGAGCAGTCCCTGTGCCTTCAGTTGCGCGGCCAGCCGCGGGATCGGATCGTTGGCGCGCAGCTTCGCCACCTCGTCCTTCGGTCGGTAGACCTCGGCATCGCCCTGGAAGTGCCCCAGGTAGCGATCGGTGCGCACCTCGAGCAGCGTCGGCCCCTCGCCGCGGCGCGCGCGCGCGATCGCCGCGCCAGCCGCCTCCCACACCTCGACTGCGTCGTTGTTCGGCACATGCACGCCGGGCATGCCGTAGGCTGCCGCGCGATCGGCTACCTTCGGAATCGAGGTGGCTTCCGGCTTGGGCACCGAGATCGCCCAGTAGTTGTCCTCGCAGACGAACAGCAGCGGCAGCTTCCACAGCGCCGCAAGGTTCAGCGACTCGTGGAACGACCCCTGGTTGGCCGCGCCTTCGCCGAAGAACGCCACCGCGACCCAGTCGCGACCGAGCTTCTTCGCGGCCAGCGCCGCGCCGCACGCCGGCGGCAGGCTGGCGCCGATGATGCCGCTGCAGCTGAAGCGGTGTTCCGGATCGAACAGGTGCATGTGTCCGCCCTTGCCCTTGCCCAGGCCGGCGGCCTTGCCGAACATCTCGGCCGTCATGCGATCGAGCGGCACGCCCTTGGCGATCGCGAAGTGGTGCGGCCGGTGCGTGCCGACCACCGTGTCCTCCTGCTTCAGGTGCGCGCAGACCCCGACCGCCACCGGCTCCTGCCCCGCCGACAGGTGCATCTCGCCGGGCACCGGCCCCGAGCCGATGTCGAACGCCAGCCCCTTCTGGATCTTCGGCGGAAGCTTGCCCTCGAGATAGACATTGGCCATCGTCTCCTCGTAGTGGCGGATTTCGACCATCTTCTCGTACATCCACAGCAACGCTTCGTTGCGTTCGCGCATGGTCTCCTCTCCTTCGCCGGCACGATGCCGATCAGCGGATACCAATACGCCGCCTGCGCATCGAACCGTTGACACGGATCAATGCGCGAGGCGGTCGGAAACGCAAGGGAAAGCCGCCGGAGCGGGGCGCCCCGGCTCCGGCGCCCGCTCAGGTCGGCTCAGGCCGGCTCAGGCCGGCTCGGGCACGCTCGGCAGCCCGGCCAGCGCCATCGCCAGTTCCTTCTCGTCGTAGGACTGGTCGCTGAGCGTTCCCGCGCTGTAGGCCATGTACGCGGCCATGTCGAAGTGGCCGTGCCCGGAGAGGTTGAACAGGATCGTTTCGGAGCGCCCTTCACGCTTGCAGCGCAGTGCCTCGTCGATTGCTGCCTTGACCGCGTGGTTCGCTTCGGGTGCCGGGACGATGCCTTCGCTGCGCGCGAACTGCACGCCTGCCGCGAAGCACTCGGTCTGGTGATAGGCAACCGCTTCGATGAGGTTCAGGTCGAGCAGGTGCGAGATCAGCGGCCCCATGCCGTGGTAGCGCAACCCGCCCGCGTGGAAACCCGGCGGCGTGAACGTGGAACCGAGCGTGTGCATCTTCACCAGCGGCGTCATGTGGCCGGTGTCGCCGAAGTCGTACGCCAGCTTGCCGCGCGTGAGCGTCGGGCACGCCGCCGGCTCGACGGCGACGACGCGCGATTTCTTCCCGCCACGCAGGCCCTGCCCGATGAACGGGAACACGAGTCCGGCGAAGTTCGATCCGCCGCCGGTGCATCCGATGAGCACGTCGGGCCACGCGTCGGCCATCTGCATCTGCTCGATCGCCTCCTGGCCGACGACGGTCTGGTGCAGCATCACGTGGTTGAGCACCGAGCCGAGCGCGTACTTGGTGTCGTCGTTCTTCGCGGCGATCTCGACCGCTTCGGAGATCGCGATGCCGAGGCTGCCCGGGTGATCGGGGCGCTCCTTGAGCACCGCCCGCCCGTAGTCGGTTTCGTTCGACGGCGACGCCACGCAGCGCGCGCCGTAGGTTTCCATCAGCGCGCGCCGGTACGGCTTCTGGTCGTACGACACGCGCACCTGGAACACGGTGACGTCGATGCCGAAGAGCGCGCCGGCGAAGGCAAGCGACGACCCCCACTGCCCGGCCCCGGTCTCCGTCGAAAGCCGAGTGATGCCGGCCTCGCGGTTGTAGAACGCCTGCGCGACGGCCGTGTTCGGCTTGTGGCTGCCCGCAGGGCTCACGCCCTCGTACTTGTAGAAGATCTTTGCCGGCGTGCCGAGCGCCTTCTCCAGCCGGCGTGCACGCACGAGGGGGCTCGGGCGCCACAGGCGGTAGATGTCGCGCACCGGCTCGGGAATGTCGATCTCGCGCTCGGTGGTGACCTCCTGCATGATCAGTTCCATCGGGAACAACGGCGCCAGGTCGTCGGGTCCGATCGGCTGCATGGTCCCCGGATGCAGCACGGGTGCCAGCGGCTTCGGCAGGTCGGCCTGGATGTTGTACCAGCGCTTCGGAACGCGGCTCTCGTCGAGCAGGTACTTGGTCTGTTCGCCCATCGTCGTCTCCCTTGTGGTTGTATTGGTCCGGACCCGCCCCCGAGGCCTCGGTGGAGCACTGGTCGCCGGGCACGTCGGGCAGTTTACCCAATCACGATCGACCGCTGCCCGCCGGGCCACCTCGGCACGGTGCGCGCCGCTTGATTTCCCTCAATTCCGGGGGACCTCGGGGCCGCGCCCCGTCAGCAGCGCCACCGCATGCGCGGCAATGCCCTCGCCGCGGCCGGCGAAGCCGAGCCGCTCGCTGGTCTTCGCCTTGACGCCGACCTGCGAGCCTTCGACCGACAGGGCGCGCGCGATCCGCTCGACCATGCGCGGCAGGTGCGGCGCCAGCTTCGGCGCCTGCGCGATCACCGTCGCATCGACGTTGCCGATCTCCCATCCGGCCGCACGCACGATGCGGGCCGTTTCGGCGAGCAATTCCAGGCTGTCGGCGCCGTGCCAGCGAGGGTCGGTGTCGGGAAAATGCCGCCCGATGTCGCCCAGCGCAGCCGCACCGAGCAAGGCGTCGGTGATCGCGTGCAGCAGCACGTCGGCATCGGAGTGTCCCAGCAGGCCGCGCGTGCAATCGACCTCCACGCCGCCGATCAGCAGCCGGCGCCCCGGAACGAGCGCGTGCACGTCGTAGCCCTGCCCGACCCGGATCTTCATTGCCGTTGCCTCATCGCGGTTCTCCTCGTCGCTGCTCCAGCACCAGGCGCATCAGCTCGAGATCTTCGACGGTAGTGACCTTGAAGTTCGCGCGCGCCCCCTCGACCAGCAGCGGCGCGTGGCCGGCCCGCTCGACCGCACCCGACTCGTCGGTGACCTCGGCGTGCGCAGCCAGCGCGTCGGTCAGGAGTCCGAGGCGGAACATCTGCGGCGTCTGTGCGAGCCAGAGGCGGTCGCGTTCGAGCGTGGCGGCGACCCGGCCTTCGCCATCGTCGCGCTTGACCGTGTCGCTGGCCGGCAGTGCCAACAGGCCGCCGACCGGCGAATCGGCCAGCGCCGTGCGCAGGCGCTCGAGCAGCGCTGCCTGCAGCGCCGGGCGTGCCGCGTCGTGGACCAGCACCCAGTCGTGGCGCTGCGCACCCGAAGCCGCCAGCGCCGCCAGCCCTGCCAGCACCGAATCACGCCGCGTCGCGCCGCCACGCGCGAGCACCTCGACGCGCGCGAGACCGGCCAGGAGCGACGCGGCCATCGGGTCATCGGGGGCCGCCACCACCAGCACCCGTTCGATCCACGGCACGGCGAGCAGCGCCTCCACGGACCAGCGGATCATCGGTCGGCCGGCGAGCGTAAGGTACTGCTTCGGGATCGCGGCGCCGAGCCGCGCGCCGGTACCGGCGGCGGGAATCACGGCGTGGCAGCGAGGCACGGAATCGGGCACGGCGGCGCGGGAAACCCCGGGATGCGCCGCGTTCGAGGCGGCGAAAAGTTAGAATTGTAGTCTTGCCTACACGCGGTTCCCCTTGACCACCCACGCCCTCCCGTCGACGACGCCCGCCGTTGCCGATGAACGCCGGCGCGAGCGCGACGCCGGCCACGCCGCACACGAGGCAGCGCGGATCGCCGCGCTGGACGCGCAACTCGCGCCGTTCCCGGCGCCGGCCGCACAGCAGGTGCGGGCGCTGCCCGAGTGCCGCGGTTCAGGCGATGCCCTGCTGCTGGCCACGCTCGCCCGGCGCGAGAACGCGCACGAACGCACCCTCGCGGTGGTCACGGCCACCGCGCCCGACGCGCAACGCCTGTCGGAGGAGATGCGCTGGTTCGCGCCCCAGTTGCGCGTGCTGTTGCTGCCCGACTGGGAAACGCTGCCCTACGACGCGTTCTCGCCGCACCAGGATCTCGTCTCCGAGCGCCTGTCCACGCTG
>CAZBTE010000039.1:0-12513 GCA_964494665.1 uncultured Limnobacter sp. | reverse complement strand
CGAGGAGCACCCAGGGTTTCGTCACGATGCGGCTTCCCACAGTCGCGGATAGTGCTGCACGAATCCGTCCGCAGCGACGCGGAGAACTTCCGCATACGACAGGCGCGGCGCCTCGTAGCCGTACTCGTCGACGGCGCGGCGTTCGTATCGTTGCTGTAGCGTCTCGAGCGTACCGCCGAACACGTCGAGCCACGCGACCGGCACGTCGGCCGCCTCGCCGACCTCGAGCGCCACGCGGCGCAGTTGTATCAGGTTCGTGGCCGGCGTGAACGCGAGGTCAAGGTCGACGCAGCCATCGAGCTGCGGCACGATCTGGTCGTTGAGTGTCCAGATACCGCCGGGCAGCCGCGTGACGCGGAAGTCGAGCGCATCGGCGTCGGCCCACCCGCGCACCACGCCTTCCAGCGTGTGCCACGCACCATCGCAGGCCACCTCGTAGGCGAGGCACGCTGCGGCACCGCCGTGCCGGAACACCGCCGTGCCCTGCAGGCGCCAGCCGTCGTCGTTCGCAAGGAGCCGGCAGGCATCGTGCCCCGCCGTGTCCAGGCGACGCCACAGAATCGCGTCCATGGTCAGACCCTCCCGGGAGCAGGCCGCGCCGTGCGCGTCCCTGCCCGCAGACTACGAACCCACTTTTCGGCAGAAGCAGTAGACGAAGCTTTGCACCGTGCCGACAGGCGTGTGGTGCAACTCGTGTTCGTGACCGAGCAGCACGAACGGCTCGCCGAATTCCGCGTGCAGCTCGGTGGCTCCGTACCGCATCACGGGCAGGCCGCTGCAGTGCGTCGGCCCATCCGGCGCGAAGGTGGCGACGATGACCAGGCCGCCGGGCTTCACCGCCCGCAGCACCGCCCTGACATAGCTCGTGCGCTCGGCGGCGTCGGTGAGGAAGTGAAACACTGCGCGGTCGTGCCAGACGTCGTAACCATGTTGCGGGAATGCCGCTTCGAGTATGTTCGCTTCCCGCCAGTTCACTCGCGCCGCCCTGGTGCCGAGCCGAGTCTGCGCCGCTGCCAGGGCGCTGCGGGACAAGTCGAGCACCGTCACGTCCTCGTAGCCCTGGCTCACGAGGTCATCGACGAAGGTCGACGCGCCGCCGCCGACGTCGATGATCGAGCCCGAGCGCGGAACCGCCGCATCGCGGATAAGCTTCAGCGAAAGCTCGGCGTGCTCCTGGAACCAGCTGACCCGTGTCGAGGGCTTCGTCGCGTAGACCTGTTCCCAGTGCTGCTTCGATTCCATCAAATCCCCGTCATTCGATCTTAGCGCCGGCTTCCGCGAGCAGTGCGCGCAGCACCGACCGGTGGCAGTGCGCCTCGTTCTCGCAGTAGCAGCCGACCGAGAAGTCCGCGTGGTGCGACAACGCGGCGAGCAGCTCGATCGCGTGGCGCGCATCCGGCTCCGACATCTCCGACCTGTATTTCTTCGTGAAGCTCGTCCACTGCGCCGGCGTGGTGGCTGCCTGGGCAAACTTCATCGTCTCGACGCTCGGCGCGAGCACGGGGTACCAGACGTCGTACCAGTTGCGCGACGAGAACTCCGACTTCGGTACGCCGCGCGGCGGCCGGCGCACGGTGCCGATGCGCAAGCCTTCGTTCTCTTCGCGCGGCGTGCCGAGCCTGACGACGCGCAGGGTCATGTGCGCTCTCCCTGTGCGAGGACATCGGCGAAGACCCGCCGATCGACGTTGCCGCCGGACAACACGACGGCAACGCGCCGGCCGGCCAGGCGCTCGCGTTCCTTCGCCGCCGCGGCCACGGCGGCGGCACCGGCGCCTTCGGCGCAGTTGTGCGTGCACTCGAACACCAGCCGCATCGCGTCGGCGACTTCGTCATCATTGACCTCGACGATGCGATCGACGTCGCGCCAGATCACTTCGAGCGCCTCCGGCTGCGGCGTGCGGCACGCCACGCCGTCGGCCAGCAGCGTCGTCGCCGGTGCGTCGACCGGGCGCTTCTGCGCGAACGACAGCGCATAGGCGCGCGCGTGCGCGGAGACCACCCCCACGATCCGGGTGGATGGACTCAGTGCATTCCGTGCCGCCGCAATGGCGCAGATGCCCGAGCCCAGGCCGATCGGCACGTAGACGGTGTCGATGCCTTCGACGGCGCGGAACAGCTCCGCACCGTACGTCGCCACGCCCCGCACCAGCAGCGGGTGGAACGACGGAACCAGATGGGCGCCGGACGTCGCGGCCAGCTCGCGCGCGAACTCGAGCGCCTCCTGGAAATCCTCGCCATGCTCGATCAGTTGCGCGCCCAGCGCGCGCATGGCTGCGTTCTTCTCGACGCTGTTGCCCAGCGGCACCACCACCGTCGACGCGAGCCCGTAGCGTGCGGCGGCGAAAGCGACCGACTGGCCGTGATTGCCCCGCGTCGCGGCGATCACCCGGTCGGCGCGGCCGTTCGCCGCGACATCGGCGAAGTAGACCAGCCCGCCGCGGATCTTGAACGCGCCCAACGGCGTGTGGTTCTCGTGCTTGGCCCAGACTTCCATGCCGAGCCGTTCGCACAGCAGCGGCCAGCGATACTGCGGCGTCGGCGGCATGACCGCGTACACCAGCGTCGCGGCGGTGTCGATTTCGTCGAGCGTGGGGACCATGGAAGGACCGATCGGCGAATCAGTGTACGCCGCCCCGCTCGACCAGGTCGGCCATCTCCCGTGCCTCGTCGCTGCCTCGGGCGCCCAGGCCGCGCACGACGCCGGCCCGATTCCGCTCGGGTTGGTTCTGGCTCACCTTCCACTTGCCGGACAGCCGGGTGATCGTGATCTCGATGCCGACGATCGCTTCCAGCAGCTTGTTGGTGTACTCGCCCGGCGCGTCGGAGACGTGCCACGGCTCGGAGAACGCGGCTTCGTTGTGAGCAGTGAGCGCTTCGAGGTGAGCGCGCAGCCACACCGCGTCGTCGATGACGCGCAGCGCGCCGTGAGCGTGGACGACCGCGTAGTTCCACGTCGGGACGGCCTTTCCGGTCTCGGCCTTGGTCGGATACCAGGATGGCGTGACATAGGCGTTCGGGCCCTGAAAGATCGCCAGGACCCCGGCGCCCTGTGCCAGATCGCGCCACAGCGGGTTCGCGCGCGCGACATGGCCGCGCAGCGTGCCGAGCGGCGCGGGGTCATCCGAGAGGTGCAGCGGAATGTGATTGGCGTCGAGGCCGCCCGCCGACGAGAGCGTGACGAGCGTGGACAGCGGCCTGGCGCGGACGAGCGCGTGCAGGACGTCGATTCTCGGTTCGTCGAAGTGTTTCGGGATGTACATGGGCCGTCGCCTCACTTCACCGTGACGACGCTCACGCGCCCGGTGCGCCCGAGCACGTTGATCCCGACGTCTTCCCCGTGCCGGCTGAACACGAGATCGACGCTCGCATCGCCGACCTTCAATCCGCGAATGACCATCGACTCGATGAATGGCGGCAGCGCCGGATCGGTGAACTTTACCGCAGGATTCGGGTTGCGGACTTCCATGCCCAGGCACGCCTGCAGGCACAGCAGCACCGCACCCGCCGCCCAGGCCTGTGGCGAGCACGCCACCGGATAGTGCGTGGGCGACTCGCCCGGCCGGCGCGGAAAGCCGCAGAACAGCTCCGGCAGCCGGTGCTGGTCGAAGAACAGCGCCGAATCGAACAGGCCGGTGAGCACCTTCATCGTCGCTTCCTTCAATCCGTAGCGCGCGAAGCCGGCAGCGATCAGCGCGTTGTCGTGCGGCCAGACCGAGCCGTTGTGGTACGACATCGGGTTGTAGCCACGCTCGTGCATCGACACCGTGCGGATGCCCCAGCCGGAGAAGCTCGGCTCGCCGGTGAGCGTTTGCGCGACGCGGTGCGCGCGTTCGTCGCTGGCGATGCCGGCGTACAGGCAGTGGCCGGCGTTGGACGTGACGACGCGGCAGGCGCGCTTTCCGCCGTCGAGGGCGAGCGCGTAGGTGCCGAGGTCGTCGCACCAGAACGCCGCCTCGAAGCGCTCGCGCAGGTGCGCGGCTTCGTCGGCGAGCCGGCCGGCGCGCGCCGCCAGCCCCAACGCGCCGGCGATGCGCGCCGCCCCGAGCTTCGCTGCGTACACGTATGCCTGCACCTCGCACAGTGCGACCGGCCCTTCGGCGGGCGAGCCGTCGGCGTGGAAGACGGCATCGTGCGAGTCTTTCCAGCCCTGGTTCAGCAGGCCGGTGGGCGAGCGGCGCGCGTATTCGTAGAAGCCGTCGCCGTCCGGGTCGCCGTAGCTGTCGACCCAGGCGAGCGCGCGCTCGACGTGCGGCCACAGCAGCTGGGCGAACTCGAGGTCGCCGGTGCGTTGCAGGTACGCGTCGGCGAGCATCGCGAACAGCGGCGTCGCGTCGATCGAGCCGTAGTAGCGTCCGAACGGGATCTCGCCGAGCGCAGCCATCTCGCCGGCGCGCATCTCGTGCAGGATCTTGCCCGGCTGCGCGTCGCGGTCCGCGTCCTCCTCGTCGGCCTGCGTGGCAGCGAGGCAGGCCAGTACGCCGCGCGCGAGCTGGGGGCTCATCCACAGGCACTGCAGCGCGGTAATGATGCCGTCGCGGCCGAACACCGTGCTGTACCAGGGTACGCCCGCGTACGGATAGGGCCCGTACGGCGTGTCGGTGCGCAACAGGTGGATATCTGCCAGCGAGCGGTTCAGCCAGTGGTTGAACTGCGTGTTCGACGTGTGGATCTGGGGTTCAGGCGCGCGGGCGTTCGCAAGCGCGCGCGCCGCCTCGTCGGATGCGGCCTCGTAGGTCGCGGCGACGCGCGTCCGTCGGGCATGGGCCGCGGGCTCGTCCACTTCACAGGCAATCCCCCACCGGAACGTCGACTCTGCGTGTGGTTCGAGGCGCACGGTGTACACCGCGCGCGCGTCGCCCTGCCACTCGGGCGCCGGTTCGAGCACGATGCGCGTGCGCCGCGCGTGCCCGTCCAGCCCCTCGTAGCCGAGCAGCAGCGTGCCCGCATCGAGGCGGCGCGGCGCCAGCACCCGGCCGCGCCGTGTACGTGTCGCCGAATGTCCGGTACAGCGGAACCAGGTCGGGGATGTCGAGCCGGCCGTGCAGCGTCGTGAGATGCGGCAACGGCTGGCGCCGCGACAGCGGAAAGTGGATGTAGTCGACGTGGAAGTGGACCGCGTCGAATTCGTGCGCTCGTGCAAACAGCTGTTCGAGCATCACCAGGTGGTGCGCGGCCTGGTCGACGCAACGCCTGTCGAGTCGCAGCGACCGCCGGCAGGGCGCCACCAGCCGCGCCTGCGTCACCGAGTCGCCACTCGCGAACAGCGTCACCTCGTGGCCCTGGTACACCAGTTCCTCGGTGAGGTACGACACGACCCGCTCGGTGCCGCCGTAGCACTTCGGCGGCACGCTCTCGTACAGCGGCGCGACCTGGGCGATCTTCATGGCCTGCTGTCCTGAATGGACACAAACGCCCATCTTGGGCCAGCGCCCGAAACGCGTCGGATAGACCTTGCCGCCGGGTAAAGGAATCTTCCCCGCCGAACCGCGCAAGAAGCCGAAACCTAGCCCGCGCGCCTGGCGAACAGCGCCCACACCCCCGCCGCCGAAAGCAGCGAGCCGCCCGCCAGGTTGAAACCGCGCTGCGCCTTCGGGGAAGCGAGAACGTTCCGCGCCACGCCTGCGAATGCCGCGTACAGCGTGGCGTTGACGGTTGCCATGACCACGAAAGTGACCGCGAGCAGCAGGACTTGCGGCCGCACCGGGCTGGCAGGATCGATGAACTGCGGCAGGAAGGCGACGAAGAAGACGATGCCCTTGGGGTTCAGCGCAGTGACCAGGTAGGTATTGGCAAAGAGCTTCCGGCGCGACCTCGGCGCATCGGCGGAAGCCAACTGCCCGGGTCCCAGGCCGGCTCGCAGCATCCGGATGCCCAGGTACAGCAGGTACAGGCCTCCGACCCACTTGACGACCGAGAACCAGAAGGACGACGCCGCGAGCAGCGTGCCCAGGCCGAGCAGCGAGAACGCGAGCGCGGTCGAGTCGCCCAGGGCGACCCCTGCAACGACCGGCAGCTTCGCGCGTCTTCCGTGCGCAAGCGAGTAGCTGATGACCGTGAGGATCGTCGGGCCGGGCAGGACGAGCAGGATGGCCGAAGCCGCCACGAACGCCAACCAGTGCTCGATGTGCACGAGGATCTCCCGAAAACGGCTGGCGACCGGTTACTCGGCGCGAAAGATGAAGTACACGGCGCCGAGAATGCAGAGATCGCTTCCTGCACGCGCATTTTCGGTCGCCGGAAATGATGCACCGTCTTTGCCAGGCCGGCAACGAGGCCGGCGGCCATGAGCGGCCGGCATGGCGCTGGCGCCACGGCGCGGATCGGCCTAATCTTTACTGCCGGCCTGACATGCTGGTACATCGCCGAGTGCCGAGGCCGGCTCGAGAGAAAGGACCTGCCATGTTGTCCGACTCCCCCGTCACCACGATGCTTCCGGTCAAGGACATGGCGCGGGCGCGCGCCTTCTACGAGAACCGCCTGGGATTGCAGCCCGGCGGATTGCGACCCGACGGCAAGTTTGTGTACATGGTGGGCGGCAGCACCCTCGCGCTGTTTCCCAAGGCCGAAGGCACGAAGGCCGAGCACACCGCGATCAGCTTCCGCGTCGACGACATTGCCTCTGCCGTCGCGCACCTCGAGCGTGCCGGCGTGGTCTTCGAGGACTACGACTTCCCCGACTTGAAGACCCTCGACCACATTTGCGTGCTCGGTGCGGAGAAGGCCGCCTGGTTCTTTGATACCGAAGGGAATTGCCTCTGCATTCACGAGGACCTGGACACGGGACAGGCAGCGCGGGGCTAGGGCCGTTCGTCGGCCTGGCTCGGAGAGCCGGCCGCGTGGATTCGAAGCACGACCGGACTCGGATACTCCGTCTCGGTACCGTGCTTGATGGCACCTACCGCCCCGCCAATCTGCGCTCCCTTGGCTATCGCGCCCACGGCGAGGATCACGGCGAACGCGGGCCCCATCACCGGGGCAGCCGCGGCGCCCAGCATGACGCCTGCACCTGCACCGACCTTTCCGCCTGTTGCGGCACCCTCCCCCGCGGCCTTGCGCGCAGCACCGCTTGCTCGCGCCGCCGTGCTGCTTGGGTCCACCGTTTCGCCCTCTGGTGCCTGGCACCTGATTTCGAGTGGCGACTGCGAGCTCTGTACCTCGACGGTGCCGGGGCGGTGAAGTCCCAGCTCCCCGCGGGCGTGCGCCGTCTAACGTCCGGGCGGAGCGGCGGCTGGCAGGAAGCCCTGTTGCTCGGGGGTACCTGGTGTGGAGGCCAGGTCTGCCAACCATGGCAAGGCCGAGTGCTGCCAGATCTGCACTGCGGGTTTGAGCTCGGCGCGTTGCTCAACGCAGCCCAGCCGGATCATGACGGACGTCGCGTTCTCGGGATCGGCAGCATACAGCGGTGTGCCGCACTCCGGACAGAAGACCTGGGCTCGACGGTTGCCGCTTTGCGCCACCTTGACATAGCTCTTCGGCGTGCCGCGAAGCGAGAACCCACCGATGGGCGCGGCCACGGCCATGCGGAACGCAGAACCCGACAAGACCTGGCAATCGGTGCAGTGACAAACCATCACTCGGGCCGGGTCGATCTCCGCTTCGAAGGAGATGGCGCCGCAGTGGCAAGAACCATTGATGTGCATGTGACTCCCTCTCGATGGAATGGTCAGGCGTCGGTTTCGCGACCACCATGCGAGTCGTCTCGCGACACGGTCGGCGTGCACCCGACAGCGGTGGCAACCACGACTGCACCAGCAAGCAGAGCTTTCATTGCGCCGACCTGTCAGAGCACATCGCGCACCCCGTTGCCTCGACGGAATTGTTGGTACTGACACCGACAATGACAAGACAAGTTATCTGCCAGCACTCCAGCACTAGCCCTTGGCCTCTACGTGTTGCCGGAACCGATTGAGTATTGCCTGCCACCCATCTCGCTGTTGCTCGATGGAATGGGTTTGCTCGGCATCGAAGGTGACCGTGACTGAAACACCTGATTGGCCTTCCGCGAACTCCACTCTGGCATTGCGGTCACCGAACGCATACTCGATCAGGCCGTTGGGCACAACCTTGGTATAGGTTCCCTCGAAGTCGAATCCGAAGCTTCCGTCCTTTGCCTCCATCCGCGAGCAGAAGGCGCCGCCGGGCCGGAGGTCGACAGTCGCTCTGGTGGTATGCCAGTCGTCCGATGCCGCATTCCATTGGACGATGTCCTCCGGACTGGTATAGGCCTTCCACACTTCGGCAATTGGAGCTTGAACCGCTGTCTGCACCGTAATCTTCATGATCGCGCCCGCCTTTTCATGGCAGCCAAGGGTTAGGCCGCACTGTCACAACCAGCATGCCGGTGGGCATTCGATGGCGAGTGCGGCCTGAAGTTGGAGTGATGCGGGCCCGGTGGCTTTCCGGTGCTTAGCTCGAGCGGCTGGTCAGGCTTCACTGTGCGTGCTGCGCGTACAGGATGCCGTAGAGGTACGCCAACCCCATGACAAGGCAGATGCCGGAGGAGACCAACCAGAACCGTCGTGAATTCTCGGGGAAGCTCGACCGCAGGAGGGGGAAACCCAACGCTCGCGCCAGGTAGATCACGCAGATGGCCGGCAACACGATACTGCTGAAAGGCAGGGGCTGAATGACTCCAGCGCCTCCGAGTGCATAGGCGGCCCAGAGTAGAAGCACCCCTGAGACCGCCGAAGTGATGAGCGTTGGACGAAGCTTCCCTGCCTCGACGGAACGTGCCATGCGCTCTCCGGCGCCCATGAATCGGTAGGCCGGTGCACCGAGTGCAATGCAGGCGAGATGCGCAACGGCTGCTGCAGCGCTCAGGAAGGCGCCGATGATGAAGGCAATCTCGCCGGCGTCGCGCATGGGTGTTCGTTGAACCGATCGTCACGTGATCTTGCGGCCGTACCGCCTCTTTCGTTCACTCGTATAGGCCCACCATGGCCGCGGCGCATTGCCGCCAATGAAGTCCGTTATGGACATGAAGGTGTCCAGCACGCACGGGTCCTGGCGAACCCTGGTCTTCTCGCAGAGCAATTCATACAACTCGAACGGATCACGATCTTCCAGGTCCTCTGGAGCGCGGATACCTATCAGTTCCAGGTCACGCGCCGTGGCCGGGCCTACGTTCGGCAGGTCCGTCAACTTGATGGTCGTGGCTCGTCGAACTTTGCTCGGATTCATGTTTGGCGCCTACCGTAGCGGGTCTGCTCGAGCGACGATCGAGCGCAGCATCAGGCTCGCGACCGCTCGCGAGAGCGGTCGCAGCGCAGGAACCAGAGACACGGCCCGCAGGGGCCGCTATGCACCGGGCGCTCGGTACCCGACTTGCCCCGCCTTGCGCAGGGCGTCCATCGTTTCCTCTACCGTCAGGAGGACTGTCGTCTCGAACGAACTGAGCGCGCCTCCGCCACCGATCGCCACCGCGACCGCGGCCATGGACACGTTGTCGGGAGCCTCCCACACGTTGTAGCCGTCGTGCGTGCCGAAGGCGTACCAGAACCCGTGAAGTTTCCCACCGACCGACTCGATGTATGACTGTGCGGCCTTCCGCCGGTCCTCGGGTTTGCCGATCAGCCTCGCCCAAGTTTCCGGCGTGTAGCTGAACTTGGATAGATATAGCGGCATTGTCCCTCTCCTCCACGGTCGATGACCGTTCGAGACATACGTTTACTCCTGTTCGCTGCTTCCTCCAAGGAGTGTCTGGCGGGACGGTTCGTCTCCGGCCCACGGGAGCGTGCGCCTCGCGAACCCGCCGTGACCCGTCAAGAGGAGGAACACATACGACCCGAGGCAGAAGCGCCCGAGGATCAACGCCACCAGCGCCGCGAACAGCAGCCCTTCCAGCGGCCACGCGAGCTTCGTCCATCCGTGGAGCAGCGACAACCCGATCGCCAGCATGGACATTGCCGCCATCGCCTGCGCGAACCGGCGCGGTGCGGGCGCTGGGCCGAGCCGGGGCCGGCCCTTCGGCGTCGCGACGAGCGCGTTGTGGGCGGCGTCGAACGGGTTGAGTCGCGGCAGGACCGCGCTCCACCACAGCAGCGCCGACAGGGTGAGGAACCAGGCCGGAGACTGCGTCGCCAGCCCGACCAGGACCAGGACGCCGATGACTCGCGGCTGCCACATCAGGGCCGGGTACTGGTAAGCAAGCCCCGGGGAATCGCCCGAGACCGAGCGCCGCGAGCAGCTCGATGGCGTGCGCGCGGCGGCGGCGCGCAGCCGGACCCTGCCTTCGGGACGGACTATCATGCCGGCTGCCATCCGACCCTCGCTCCCGAGCACGCCGTGACGACGCAGGACCGACCGCACGCCTCCGATCCGCTTCGCGAGCTCGCGCTGGTGCTGCGCCGCTTTGCCGACGAGCGTGACTGGGACCAGTTCCACGCGCCGAAGAACCTGGCGATGGCGCTCAGCGTGGAAGCGGCCGAACTGCTCGAGCACTTCCAGTGGCTCGGCGAGGAGGAATCGAAGCAGCTGCCCGCCGACAAGCTCGCACAGGTCGGCGAGGAAATGGCCGACGTGCTGCTCTACCTGGTGCGGCTGGCCGACAAGCTCGACGTCGACCTGGTGCAGGCGGCGAAGCGCAAAGTGCAGCTCAATGCGCAGAAGTACCCGGTCGAGCGCGCCCGCGGCACGAGCCGCAAGTACACCGACCTGTAGCCGCCGGCTTCGTCGCCGCGCCAGGTCAGGCTTCGGTCACCCGGCGCCCGGAGCCTTGGCCCGCCCGCTGAAGAAGGCGTCGAGCTCGCGGCCCGACGCGGCGTTCGCGAATCCGTCGAAGCGTCCCTGCTCGACGATCGAGCGTGCGGCGTTCATCAGGCCCGCCCAGGCGGCGCGAGCCAGCGCGCCGCCGACGCTCACGCGCCGGACCCCGAGCCCGGCGATGTCGCGCATGGTGAGCTCGCTCGCCGTGCCGACCAGCAGGTTGACCGGCTTAGGCGCGACCGCGGCGACTACCGCGGCGATCTGCTCGCGGGTGCGGATGCCGGGGGCATAGAGGCAGTCGGCTCCGGCATTCGCGTAGGCCTTCAGGCGAACGATCGTGTCGTCGAGATCCGGATGGCCGGCGAGGAAGCGTTCAGCCCGCCCGACCAGCAGCACGTCGCCGCCGGCTCGATCGATCGCGCCGCGCGCTGCGCGGATCCGGGCGACCGCGTCGTCGAGGCTGCGCAGCGGCCGCGCCGGATCGCCGGTCGAATCCTCGATCGACAGGCCCGCGATGCCGGTCCCGATCGCCAGCCGCACGCTTTCCGCGACGCCGGCCGGATCGGACGCGAAGCCGCTCTCGAAGTCGGCGTTCACCGGCACGTCGGTCGCGTCGACCAGTGCCGACAGGTGCTCGAGGACCGCGTCGCGCGGCATCGCGTTGTCTGCGCTTCCCTGGCTCCACGCGAAGCCGGAGCTCGTGGTCGCGAGCGCGCTGAACCCGAGCCCCTGCAGGTAGAGCGCGCTGCCGATGTCCCACGGGTTCGGAATGACGAAACAGCCGGACTCGTGCAGCTGGCGGAAGCTGCGCCGCTTGTCGGCGATGCTCGGGCGGATTCGGGTCATCGGGCGTCTCCTGTGCGCCGGGTGCCGGGCGGCCCCCAGGCCGGGGCGGTCCGGCGGGCGAGCCACGCGAACCCGAGGAACAGCGCGAGCCACACGACCGTGCGCAGGACCATCGCGCGCACGCTGTCGACGGCGACCGCGCCGCCATTCGAATACAGCCACGCGATCGCGGCCAGCACGGCCAGGTTGAGCACGAAGATCGCGAGCGCCGCAAGCTTGCCCCAGCCGAGGCTGCGCCACGCGACGACGCCGGCGGCGATGTACGCGAACCCCATCGCGAAGTTGTAGACGAGCAGCGGCTTGAAGACGACGTATCCCGGGTCGGCGCCGGCCAGCACCCGCGCGCCCGCGACGAGCGTCGCGAGGCCGAACAAGAGCGCAACGAGCACGAGGGCGGGCCGGAGGATTCGCACTGCCCGGACGCCTAGGCCGCCGCCAGCGCCCTGTCCAGGTCCTCGATCAGGTCATCGATGTGCTCGATGCCGATCGACAGCCGCAGCATGTCTTCGCTCACGCCGGCCTTTGCGAGCTCGTCGGGCGCGAGCTGCCGGTGCGTGGTCGACGCGGGATGGGTGGCGAGCGACTTGGCGTCGCCGATGTTGACCAGCCGCGTGAACAGCTGCAGCGCATCGAGCACGCGCGCACCGGCGTCGCGGCCGCCCTGCTTCAGGCCGAACGACAGGATGCCCGAGGCGCGCCCGCCCATGTACTTCTTCACCAGCGCGTGGTCGGGGTGCTCGGGCAGGCCGGCGTACTTGACCCAGCCGACCTTCGGGTGGTGCTCCAGGTGCCTGGCGATCGCCAGCGTGTTCTCGCAGATGCGGTCCATGCGCAGCGGCAGCGTCTCGATGCCCTGCAGGATCAGGAACGCATTGAACGGCGAGATGGCCGCACCGGTGTTGCGCAGCGGCACGACGCGCGCGCGACCGATGTAGGCGGCCGGGCCGAGCGCCTCGGTGTA
>CAZBTE010000038.1:0-12513 GCA_964494665.1 uncultured Limnobacter sp. | reverse complement strand
AGATGCGCGTCATGCGCTGCGTGCCGCCAGCGGCCGGCAGCAGCCCCAGCTGCGCCTCGGGCAGCCCGACGCGCGCCTCGTCGGCCACCACCCGCAGGTCGCAGGCCAGCGCCAGCTCGAAGCCGCCGCCCAGCGCCGCCCCGTTGATCTCGGCCACCGACGCCAGCGGGCTGTGCTCGATGCGCGCATACACCTGCTGCAGGCGCCGCGTGAACGCGATCATCTCGCGCCGGCCCTCGTCCGAGGCGAAGCGCGCGCGCATGAACTGCAGGTCTGCGCCCGCGCAGAACACGCGTTGCGCGCTGCGGATCCACAGCACGCGCACGCGGGCATCGCCCTCTGCCCGGTCGAGCGCACGGTTCAATGCGACGATCCACGCGTCGTCGATCGCGTTCACCGGCGGCCGGCACAGCGTCGCGACCGCGACCGTGCCGTCGAGCGACAGCCCGATCGGCTGCTGCGCCGGCGCAGCGGCGCCGTCGGAATGTTGCGCGCCAGCGTTGCCGGTCGAATCGTGGGCCATGCCATTCCTCCCGTGATGGGTTCGGAAGCCGTGCGCCGGTTCAGCCCGCCACGGTGCGTGCGGCGCGCGCCCGGCTGCGGCGCGCTCCCGGCACGCGGTGAAAGTCGTCGCTGTGCCGGCGCAGCGCCACCAGCGCCGTCCTGCCCTTCGCAGTGAGGAACGGCTCGACGACCAGCCCGATGCCGCGCGAGACGTACTCGCCCAGGTTGTAGCGATCGCGCAGCGCCCAGTTCTTGAGCGCCCACGCGTGGCAGAACATCACGATCTGGTAGGCGAACAGGAACTCGTCCACCGCGCGCATGTAGCCGCCGTCGACGCACTCGCGCACGCAGCGCTCGAGCAGCTGGTTGGTGCGCTTCTCGGCATCCTGGATCAGCGTGCGCCGATCGGCGCGCAGCGACTTGGTCGAGCGATAGGTGAGCACCGCCGCGTGCCGCAGCTCGTCGACGATCGAGCAGTAGGCCCAGATTGCCGTGCACAGCCGGTCGACCGGATGGACCAGCCCCTCGAGCCGCGCCGGGATCTCGGTCTCGTAGCGATCGAGCACCAGCTTCAGCGACAGGAACAGGATGTCGTCCTTGTCGCCGAAGTACTGGTAGATCAGGCCGATGCTGACGCCGCTGGCGCGCGCGATCTGCTGCACCGTGGTGACGTAGTAGCCTTCCTCGGAGAACAGCTTCACCGCGACGTCGAGGATGCGCGCGCGGCGCTCCCCGACCAGCTTCGGGTCGCTCACCGCGCTGGCGACGTGCTCGGGTCGATTCGTGGTCGGCATCGTTCGCTCCGCTCGCCCGTGCACTCCGCGGCGCCCGCCGTGGAGTGCCCGGCTCGACTGCCTGCGACTCAGTTGCCTTCGAACTTCGGCTTCTGCTTGGCCACGAACGCGTTGTAGGCGCGCGTGAAGTCCTGCGTCTGCATGCAGATCGCCTGCGCCTCGGCCTCCGTCTCCAGCGCCTGCTCGATGGTCTGGTTCCACTCCTGGTGAAGGCACTTCTTGGTCATCGAGTGCGCGAAGGCCGGCCCGGTGGCCAGCGAAAGCGCCATTTCCTGCGCCTTCGCGAGCACCTGGTCGCCCGGCACCACGCCGTTGTAGTAACCCCAGGCCAGCCCTTCCTCGGCGCTCATCGTGCGGCCGGTGTACAGCAGCTCGCTGGCGCGGCCCTGGCCGATGATGCGCGGCAGGATCGCGCACGCGCCCATGTCGCAGCCGGCCAGGCCGACACGCACGAACAGGAACGCGGTCTTGGTCTGCGGCGTGGCATAGCGCAGGTCGGAGGCCATCGAGACGATCGCGCCTGCGCCGGCGCACACGCCGTCGACCGCGGCGATGATCGGCTGCGGGCAGGTGCGCATCTCCTTCACCAGGTTGCCGGTCATGCGCGTGAACGCGAGCAGCCCGGTCATGTCCATCTTCGTGAGCGGGCCGATGATCTCGTGCACGTCACCGCCCGAGCAGAAGTTGCCGCCCTCGCCGGTGACCACCACGACGCGCACGTCCTCGGCGTACTGCAGCCGGTGGAACGTGTCGCGCAGTTCGGCGTAGCTCTCGAAGGTGAGCGGGTTCTTGCGCTCGGGACGGTTCAGCGTGACGGTGGCGACCTGGTCGCGCACTTCCCACTTGAAGTGCTGCGGGCGCCATTCGGCAGCCTTGAGCTTGTACATGCGAATTCCTCCGGAAGTGGTCGAAAACGAAAGCGGGTCCGCAGCGCGGCGAACCGTCGTGAAAGGGCTTGCTCAGCCGGCCATGGTCAGGCCACCGCTCACACTGAGCACCTGTCCGGTGACGAAGTCGGAGCGGCCGCTGGCGAAGAACAGCACGGCGTCGGCAATCTCCTCGGGGCGCGCGAGCCGGCGCATCGGCGTGACGCGCACGAATGCCTCCTGGTGCTTCTCGGGTACCGCGCGCAGCAGCGGCGTGTCGGTCGGCCCGGGGCACACGCAGTTCACGTTGATGCGGTAGCGCGCCACCTCGCGCGCGAGCGACTTGGCGAACGCGATCGCGCCGCCCTTGGCGCCCGAGTACACCGTCTCGCCCATGCTGCCCACGCGCCCGGCGTCGCTCGACACCACCACCACCTTGCCGGACTGGCGCTCGATCATCGGTCCGAGGAACGCGTGCGTGACCGCCACCGGGCCGACCAGGTTCAGGTCGATCACCTTGCGCCAGAAGTCGGGCGTGTTCTGCACGAACGGCTCGATGCGGCCCCAGCCTGCCACGTTGGCGACGATGACGACCTGCGCGCCGCCGGCCAGCGCGCCATCGCGGAATGCCGCGATCGAGTCGAGATCGGTGACGTCGAGGCGCGCCGTGCGCACGTCGTGGCCCGCGGCGCGCGCCTCGGCGGCGACGGCTTCACCACCGCGTTCGTCGATGTCACCGATCAGCACGCGCGCGCCGGCCTGCGCCAGCGTGTTGGCCACGGCGCGGCCGATCCCCGACGCGCCGCCGGTCACGACCGCGGTCTTGCCGTCCAGTTTCATCCGCTTCTCCCTTGTTCGAATGGTTGCGCCGGAGACATCCGGCTTGACTGAATGAGCATTCATTCATAGGCTATACACGTTGTTCCCGAAAATCAAGCGGCCGCAACTGCGGACCGAGGAGATCTCCCCCCATGCCCGAGCGTGCCCACTACCAGTGGCCCTTCCTGGAGGACGTGCATCGCGAGCATGCACGCGCGCTCGGCCAGTGGGCGCAGGAGCACCTGCACGGTGCCCACGACGAAGCCGACGTCGATGCCGCCTGCCGCACGCTGGTGGGCGAGCTCGGGCGCGCAGGCTGGCTGCGCTACTGTGCCGGCCGAGCCTGGGGCGGGGCTTTCGAGGCCATCGACACGCGCTCGCTGTGCGTGTCGCGCGAGACGCTGGCCTGGCACTCGGGTCTGGCCGACTTCGCCTTTGCGATGCAGGGGCTGGGCAGCGGCTCGATCACGCTGGCCGGCAGCGAGGCGCAGCAACGCCGCTACCTGCCCGACGTGGTCGCCGGGCGCAAGCTGGCGGCATTCGCGCTGTCCGAACCCGACGCGGGCTCCGACGTGGCCGCGATCGCCACCACCGCGCGCCGCGACGGCGCGCACTGGGTGCTCGACGGCTGCAAGACCTGGATCTCCAACGCCGGCATCGCCGACTTCTACTGCGTGTTCGCGCGCAGCGGCGAAGCACCGGGCAGCCGCGGCATCTCGGCTTTCGTCGTCGACGCCGGCACGCCCGGGCTCGAGGTCGCCGAGCGCATCCCGGTGATGGCGCCGCATCCGCTGGGCACGCTGCGCCTGACGCGCTGCCGCGTGCCGGCCGACGCGCTGCTGGGCGCGCCCGGCGAAGGCTTCAAGATCGCGATGCGCAACCTGGACATCTTCCGCACCAGCGTGGCCGCCGCCTCGCTGGGATTCGCGCGACGCGCGCTCGACGAGGCACTCGGGCGCGTCACGCGGCGGCACATGCTCGGGCAGGCGCTGGCCGACTTCCAGCTCACGCAGGCGGCGCTGGCCGACATGGCCACGGGCATCGACGCCGCCGCGCTGCTCACCTATCGCGCGGCCTGGGTGCGCGACTGCCTGGGCGAACGCGGCACGCGCGAGGTGGCGATGGCAAAGATGGTGGCCACCGAGACCGCGCAGCAGGTCATCGACAAGGCAGTGCAGCTCTTCGGCGGGCTGGGCGTGAAATCGGGCATGGCGGTCGAACTGCTGTACCGCGAAATCCGCCCGCTGCGCATCTACGAAGGCGCCACCGAAGTGCAGAAGCTGATCATCGGCCGCGACCTGCTGCGGGCGTTCCAGCATCCGCAGGACTGACGCGCACCGCGCAGTACTTGAAGCCGGGGATCTTCCCGTACGGGTCGAGCTGGGGCCGGGTGAGCAGGTTCGCCGCGGCTTCGGCGTACGCGAACGGGATGAACACGCTGCCCGCTGCCACGCCGCGATCCTCGCGCACGCGCAGCACGATCGCGCCGCGGCGCGAGGCCACCAACGCGCGTTCGCCGGGGCGCAACCCCAGCCGCGCGAGATCGCGCGGGTTCATCGACGCGGTGGCCTCGGGTTCGATGGCGTCGAGCGCGTGCGCGCGCCGCGTCATCGCGCCGGTGTGCCAGTGCTCGAGCTGGCGGCCGGTGATCAGCACGAAGGGCCACTGCGCATCGGGCTGCTCGTCGGCCGGTTGCGGCACCGCCGGCACGAACCGCGCGCGGCCGTCGCCGGTCGGGAAACGCTCGCCGAACACCACCGGCTGGCCCGGGTCGTTGTCGTCGGCGCACGGGTAGGTGACGCTGCCCTCGCGCTCGAGCCGCTCCCAGCCGATGCCGCGGATCGACGGCATGCAGGCGCGCATCTCCTCGAACACCTCGCGCGGGTGCGCGTAGTTCCACGGCAGCCCGAGCCGCCGCGCCATCTCCACCAGGATCCACAGGTCGGCGCGCGCCTGGCCGGGCGGCTCGATGGCCTGCCGCGCGAGCTGCACCATGCGATCGGTGTTGGTGAAGCTGCCGGTCTTCTCGGGAAAGGCGCTGGCCGGCAGGATCACGTCGGCCAGGTACGCGGTCTCGGTCAGGAAGATGTCCTGCACCACCAGCCACTCGAGCCTGGCCAGCGCGTCGCGCGCGTGCTGCAGGTCGGGATCGGACATCGCCGGGTTCTCGCCCATGATGTACATGCCGCGGATCGTGCCGGCCGCGGCCGCCTGCAGCGTCTCGACCACCGTCAGCCCGGGGCGCCGGTCGAGCGCCACGCCCCATGCGCGCTCGAACTCCGCAGCTGCCGCCTCGTCGCCCACGCGCCGGTAGTCGGGCAGCATCATCGGGATCAGGCCGGCGTCGGAGGCGCCCTGCACGTTGTTCTGGCCGCGCAGCGGGTGCAGCCCGGTGCCGGGCCGGCCGATCTGGCCGGTGACCAGCGCCAGCGCGATCAGGCAGCGCGCGTTGTCGGTGCCATGCACGTGCTGGGAAATGCCCATGCCCCACAGGATCATCGAGGCGCGGCTGCGCGCATACAGGCGCGCCACCGCGCGGATGGTTGCGGCATCGATGCCGCACACAGGCGCCATCGCCTCCGGGCTGCAAGCGGCGACCGCCTCGCGCAGCGCCTCGAAGTCACAGGTGCGCGCGGCGACGAAGGCGTGGTCGACCAGGTCCTCTTCGATGATCGTGTGCAGCATCGCGTCGAGCAGCGCGACGTCGGTGTCGGAGCGGAACTGCAGCACGTGCGTGGCGTGCCGCGCGAGGTCGGTGCGACGCGGATCGGCAACCACGAGCGTGGCGCCGCGCTTCACCGCGTTCTTGATCCAGGTCGCCGCCACCGGATGGTTCACGGTGGGGTTGGCGCCGATCACGAACACCACCTCGGCCTTCAGCACGTCGGAGACCTGGTTCGACACCGCGCCCGAACCGATGCCCTCGAGCAGCGCCGCCACCGACGACGCGTGGCACAGGCGCGTGCAGTGATCGACGTTGTTGGAGCCGAAGCCGGTGCGAACCAGCTTCTGGAACAGGTAGGCCTCCTCGTTGCTGCCCTTGGCCGAGCCGAATCCGGCCAGTGCCGACGCCCCGTGCGTGTCGCGGATGCGCGCCAGGCCGCCGCCGGCGAGCGCAAGCGCCTCGTCCCACGACGCCTCGCGGAACTGCGCGCGCCAGTCGGACGGCACGCGCGCGAAATCGGGGTTCTTCGCGACGCCCGCCCTGCGCACCAGCGGAACGTCCAGGCGCTCGGGGCTGGACACGTAGTCGAAGCCGAACCGCCCCTTCACGCACAAGCGGCCGTGGTTGGCCGGTCCGTCGCGCCCTTCGACGTAGACGATGCGGTCGTCCGTGACGTGGAAGGTCATCTGGCAGCCGACACCGCAGAACGGGCACAGTGAATCGACGCGCCGCGCGGCCGCGCGCGGCGCCACGCGCGCGACGTCCGTGGCGGCCGGCTGGCCTGCCGCGGCGCCGAGCAGCCGCGGCATCAGCGCGCCGGTCGGACAGGCCTGCACGCATTCACCGCAGCCCACGCAGGTCGACGCGCCCATCGGGTCGTCGCAATCGAACACGATCTGCGCATGCTCGCCGCGCCACGCATAGCCGATGACGTCGTTGACCTGCTCCTCGCGGCACGCGCGCACGCAGCGACCGCACTGGATGCAGGCATCGAGCTGCACCGCAATTGCCGGGTGGCTGAAGTCGGGCGCCGGCTGCGCGCGGCCGGCGAAGCGCGAGGCGGCCACGCCCAGCGCGCGCGCCCAGTGGTTCAGTTCCGAGTCTTCGCGCCGTTCGGCGGCCGGCGCGTCGGCCAGCAGCAGCTCGAGCACCATGCGCTGCGACGCGCGCGCGCGCTCGCCCGCGGCGCTCACCTTCATGCCGGGCTGCGCGACACGGCAGCACGATGGCGCCAGCGTCCGCTCGCCTTCGATCTCCACCACGCACGCGCGGCAGTTGCCGTCGGGACGATAGCCGTCGCGATGGCACAGCCGCGGGATCTCCACCCCGTGCCGACGTGCCGCGGAGAGGATGGTCTCGCCCGGCTTCGCGTCGATGGGGCGGCCATCCAGCTCGAAGCCGATCGACGCTGACGCGTCCGGCGTCGCGGCCCCCGCGGCCTGCGCGCGCGTCGCCTGTGTCACGGCTGCGTTCCCTCGCTCGCGGCCGCGCCGCCCGGCGCCAGCTCGTGCGCGAAATGGCGCAGCACCGACAACACCGGATTCGGCGCCGCCTGCCCGAGCCCGCAGATCGACGCGTCCATCATCGTCGCCGACAGCTCGCGCAGCAGCGCGACATCCCAGCCGTCCTTGCCGATCTCGCCCAGCGCCTTGACCGTGCCGACGCGGCACGGCGTGCACTGGCCGCAGGATTCGTCGCGAAAGAACGCCATCAGGTTGCGCGCCGCGTCGATCGCACTGTCGTGCTGCGACAGCACGATCACCGCGGCCGAACCGATGAACGCGCCGTGCGGCTGCAGCGTGTCGAAGTCGAGCGCCTCGTCGGCCAGCGCGGCAGGCAGGATGCCGCCCGAGGCGCCACCGGGCAGCCAGGCGTACAACTCGTGCCCCGGCGCCATGCCGCCGCAGTACTCGTCGATCAGTTCGCGCACGCTGATGCCGGCCGGCGCCAGCTTCACGCCCGGCTCGCGCACCCGCCCCGAGACCGAGAACGAGCGCAGCCCGTGGCGCCCGCGCCGCCCGTGCGCGGCGAACCAGGCACCGCCGCGCTCGAGGATCTCGGGCACCCAGTAGAGCGTCTCGACATTGTGCACCAGCGTCGGGCGCCCGAACAGGCCGACTTCGGCGACGTAGGGCGGACGCAGCCTGGGCATGCCGCGCCGGCCTTCGATCGACTCGATCATCGCGCTCTCCTCGCCGCACACGTAGGCGCCGGCGCCGCGGCGCAACTCGATGTGAGGCAGCGCGTAGCCGGCCACGGGCGGCGTGCGGCGCAGCGCCGCCAGCTCGCGTTCGAGCAGCGCCCGCACGCCCGCGTATTCGTCGCGCAGGTAGATGTAGCAGGCGTCGCAACCGACCGCCGCCGCCGCGATCAGCATGCCCTCGAGCATCCGGTGCGGCTCGCGTTCGAGATAGTGGCGGTCCTTGAACGTACCCGGCTCGCCTTCGTCGGCGTTGACTGCCAGCAGCCGCGCGGCGGGCTGCTGCGCGACGATGCGCCATTTGCGCGCGATCGGAAAGCCGGCCCCGCCCAGGCCGCGCAGGCCGGACGTCTCGAGCTCGCGCAGCACGGCATCGCGGTCGAGCTCGCCGCCGACCAGCCGCGCCAGCTGCCGGTAGCCTCCGGCCGCGCGGCAGGCCGCATAGTCGTGCGCAGCGGGCATCGGACAGTCGCGTTCGCCGCGCGCGAGTGCTTCGCTCACCGCATCGACGTCGGCCGGCGCGACCGGCCGGCGGTCGACCACCGCTGCAGGCGCCTGCGCGCAGCGCCCGATGCACGGCACGCGCTGGACGCGCACCTCGACGCCGAGCCGCTGCGGGAGCGCGTCGATCAGCGCCTCGGCGCCGGCCAGCCGGCACGGCAGCGAGTCGCACACCCGCACCGTGAGCGCCGGCGGGCGTCCGTCGCCTTCACGCACCACGTCGAAGTGGTGGTAGAAGCTCGCCACTTCGAACACCTCGGCCTGCGACAGCCGCATCGCTTCGGCCAGCGCCGCCAGCAGCGACACCGGCAGGCAGCCTTCGGCGTCCTGGATGCGATGCAGATGCTCGATCAGCAGGTCGCGGCGCAGCGGCTGACCGTCGAGCAGCGCCTGCAGCCGCGCGCGCGCTTCGGGTTCGACCTGGCGACCCTTGGTGCGGCCGACCGGCCGGCGGAAGCTGGTGATGCGCATGACGCCGACTGTACCAGCCGGCGCGGCCGGCGCGGCCCGCAACCCGACTCAGAGCGCCAGGTCGACCGTCTCCAGGTGTTCGGGCACGCGCACCCGCCAGCCGAGCTCCTGTGCGATGCGCACGCGCAGCCGATCGGCCGCCTCGGGCTCTCCGTGGGTGACGTAGACCTGCTTGGGTGCCGAGCGGAAGCCGCGCATCCAGTCGATCAGCTCGTCGCCGTCGGCGTGCGCCGAGAAGCCGTCGAGCTGCGTGATGCCGGCACGCACCGGATGCCATTCGCCGTGGATCTTGACCTCGTTCGCGCCGCCGACCAGGTGCGCGCCGCGCGTGCCCGGGGCCTGGAAGCCGGCGAACACCACGTGATTGGCCGGGTCGGGCAGCAGGCGCTTGAGGTGATGCAGCACGCGGCCGCCGGTGGCCATGCCGCTCGCCGAGACGATCACCACCGGCATGCGCAGCCCCGCGAGCCGCTTGGACTCGTCGGCCGTGGTGACGAGCTTCGCGGCACGGTACATGCCGGCGCACTGCTCGGGCGTAAGGCGATGGTCGCGCTGGAAGCGGTGATACAGGTGCGTGGCGTCGACCGCCATCGGGCTGTCGAGATAGACCGGGATCTCGGGAATCTCGTCGCGCTCCTTCAGGCGATACAGCGCGTAGAGCAGCGTCTGCGCCCGGCCCACGGCGAACGACGGGATCAGCACCGTGCCGCCGCGCGCGGCGGTCTCGCGGATCGCGCGCCCCAGCACGGCCTCGGCGTCGTCGTCGACGTGGCTGCGATCCCCGTAAGTCGATTCGACGATCAGCGTGTCGGCCGACTCCACCGCGTGCGGCGCGTGCATCACCGGGTCGTTCGGCCGCCCGAGGTCGCCGCTGAACACCAGCGAACGGCGCCCGCGCTTCACCCGCACGATCGCGGCACCCAGCAGGTGGCCGGCACGCAGGAAGCGCGCGCTCAGCCCGTCGCCGAGCTCGAAATCCTCGTCGAAGTCCTTGGTCACGATCTGCGCGAGCGCGCGCTCGGCATCCTCGCTGGTGTACAGCGGGAGGGCCGGCTTGTGCTTCGAGTAGCCGTGCCGATTGGCGAATTCGGCCTCCTCCTCCTGCAGCCGCGCGCTGTCGCGCAGCAGGATCTCGCACAGCTCGCGCGTGGCCTCGGTGGCCACGATCGGCCCGCGAAAACCGTCGCGCACCAGCGCCGGCAGATAGCCGCTGTGATCCAGGTGCGCGTGACTGAGCACCACGCGGTCGATGTCGCGCGGACGCAGCGGGAATGCCGCCCAGTTGCGGTCGCGCAGCTTCTTGAACCCCTGGAACAGCCCGCAGTCGAGCAGGATCTGGCGCTCGCCCGAATCGAGCAGGTAGCGCGATCCGGTGACCGTGTCGGCGGCGCCGGCGAAAGTGAGCTTCACTGGAAGAAATCCTTCACGCGGTCCATCCAGCCCTTGGTCTGCGGACTGTGCTTCGGGTCCTTCAGCGACACGTCGAGCTCGCGCAGCAGCTGCTTCTGCTTGTCGTTCAGGCGCACCGGTGTCTCGACCACGACGTGCGCGTACAGGTCGCCCGGATAACTCGAGCGGATGCCCTTGATGCCCTTGCCGCGCAGCCGGAACTGCTTGCCCGACTGCGTGCCTTCGGGCAGCTCGATCTCGGCGCGCCCGCTCAGGGTCGGGATCTGCACCGTGCCGCCGAGGGCGGCGGTGGTGATGCCGATCGGCACCTCGCAGTGCAGGTCGTCACCGTCGCGCTGGAACACCGGGTGCTCCTTGACGCGGATCTCGACGTACAGGTCACCGGGCGGCCCGCCGTTGATGCCAGGCTCGCCATTGCCCGCCGAGCGGATGCGCATGCCGTCGTCGATGCCGGCCGGGATCTTCACTTCGAGCGTCTTGTGCTTCTTCACGCGCCCGACGCCCTCGCAGGAGGTGCAGGGATCGGGAATCACCTTGCCGCTGCCGCGACAGGTCGGACAGGTCTGCTGGATCGAGAAGAAGCCCTGCTGAACGCGCACCGCGCCCTGCCCGCCGCAGGACTGGCACACCTTGGGCTTGGTGCCCGGCTTGGCACCGCTGCCCCTGCAGGCCTCGCACTCCTCCCAGCTCGGGACGCGGATCTCGGAGGTGTAGCCGCTGGCCGCCTGCTCGAGCGTGACTTCCATCGCGTAGCGCAGGTCGGAGCCGCGATACACGTTCGAGCGCCCGCCGCCGGCGCCACGCTGGCCACCGAAGATGTCGCCGAAAATGTCGCCGAACACGTCGGCGAAACCGCCGAAGCCCGGGCCCGCGCCGCCGGGGAAGCCGCCGGCGTTGGGATCGACTCCCGCATGGCCGAAGCGGTCGTAGGCGTCGCGCTTGGCCGGATCGGAGAGCATCTCGTAGGCTTCCTTGACCTCCTTGAACTTCTCCTCGGCGTCCTTGCTGTCCGGATTGCGGTCCGGGTGGTACTTCATCGCGAGCTTGCGATATGCCTTCTTCAGGTCGTCCTCGGTCGCATTCTTGGCGACGCCGAGTATTTCGTAGTAGTCACGTTTTGCCATGTACTTGGGGGAAGGGAGAAGGGGGAAGGGAGAGGGGCCCGGACAGCCGCTCGCGCGGCGATGTCCGAAGGCCCTTCAGCATTCCGCTCACATCGTCCGGCGTCTTCCGCAGCTCCTCTATCTCATCGAAACGGCCGAGCCCCTGCCCCGACTCGACCAACGTGTCGAGCCCGGACAGCGACCCGGCAGGAACACCCAGGAAATGCGGGAGCCCGCGCGTTCTGCTCCTCGCATCTCCCCCTACTTCCCCTTCGCCCTGCTCTTCCTCAGGCGTCCCGCTTCACTTCCTTGAAGTCGGCATCGACGACGTCGTCTTCCTTCGGACGGCGCGCCTCCGCGCCGCCTTCGGGCGCGGCAGCGCCCTCGGGCGCCGCTCCACCGCCGCCCTCGGCCTGCGCCTTCGCGTACATCAGCTCGCCGAGCTTCTGCGACGCGGTCATCAGCGCGTTGGTCTTCGCCTCGATCTCGTCCTTGTCGTCGGACTTCAGCGATTCCTCGGCGGCCTTCAGCGCGTCCTCGATCTTCGACTTCTCGCCAGCATCGATCTTGTCGCCGTACTCGGAAAGCGACTTCTTCACCGAGTGCACCAGCGCATCGGCCTGGTTGCGCGCGTTGGTCAACTCGACGCGCTTGCGGTCGTCGGCCGCGTTGGCTTCGGCGTCCTTGACCATGCTCTGGATCTCGGCCTCGGTCAGGCCCGAGTTGGCCTTGATCGTGATCTTGTTTTCCTTGCCGGTGGCCTTGTCCTTGGCCGACACGTGCAGGATGCCGTTGGCGTCGATGTCGAACGTCACCTCGATCTGTGGCGTGCCGCGCGGCGCCGGCGGGATGCCCTCGAGGTTGAACTCGCCGAGCAGCTTGTTGCCCGAGGCAATTTCGCGCTCGCCCTGGAACACCTTGATCGTGACCGCCGGCTGGTTGTCGTCGGCGGTCGAGAAGGTCTGCGAGAACTTGGTCGGGATCGTGGTGTTCTTCTGGATCATCTTGGTCATGACACCGCCCAGCGTCTCGATGCCCAGCGACAGCGGCGTGACGTCGAGCAGCAGCACGTCCTTGCGCTCGCCCGACAGCACGGCGCCCTGGATCGCGGCGCCCACCGCCACCGCCTCGTCGGGGTTGACGTCCTTGCGCGGCTCCTTGCCGAAGAACTCCTTGACCT
>CAZBTE010000037.1:12018-12536 GCA_964494665.1 uncultured Limnobacter sp. | reverse complement strand
CCTGGTTGCAGGCGATGCAGGTGTTGATCTCGTCGGCGCGCCCGTCGCGCGCCTTGTTCACGAAGTGCGGGTCGGCCAGCATCGGCCGGGCCATCGAGACGAGGTCGGCTTCGCCTGCGGCGAGGATCTCCTCGGCCAGTTCCGGCGTGTTGATGCGGTTCGATGCCGCCACCGGGATGCTCACCGCGCGCTTCAGGCGCGCGATCGCATAGCGGAAGCCGCCGCGCGGAACGTGATAGGCGATCGTCGGAATGCGTGCCTCGTGCCAGCCGATGCCCGTATTGAGCATGTCGGCACCTGCCGCCTCGATCGCGCGCGCCAGGTGGTCGATCTCCGCGCCGGTCAGGCCGTCCTCGACCAGGTCCACGGCCGACATGCGGTAGGCGATCAGGAACCCGGGTCCGAGCGCGGCACGGATGCGCCGCACGATCTCGACCGGAAAGCGGCAGCGGTTCTCGAGCGAGCCGCCCCACTCGTCGTCGCGCCGGTTGGTGCGCAGGCTGGTGAACCCGGTGATC
>CAZBTE010000037.1:0-12008 GCA_964494665.1 uncultured Limnobacter sp. | reverse complement strand
CAGGTAGCCCTCGGAGCCCATGATCTCGACGCCGTCGTAGCCGCCTTCGTGCGCGAGCGTCGCGCAGCGCGCGAAGTCGTCGATGGTGCGTTCGATCTCGGCGGCCGCGAGCGCGCGTGGCGTGCGCGGGTTGATCGGCGAGCGCACGCCCGACGGCGAGACGGCACGGTCGTGCTTGGCGTAGGCGCCCGCGTGCAGGATCTGCAGCAGCATCTTCGCGCCGTGCGCGTGCACCGCGTCGGTGAGCGGGCGATGCGCTGCCGCCGCCTCCGCAGTGGCGAGCGTATGAGAACCGTCCTCCATCGGCCCTTCGTCGTTGGGCGAATGGCCGGCGGTGACGATCAGCGCCACGCCGCCGCGCGCGCGCTCGGTGTAGAAGGCGATCTCGCGCTGCTGCGCGTCGGGCGCGTATTCGAGCCGCGTGTGCATCGAACCCATCACGACCCGGTTGCGCAGCGTGTGCGCACCGACGCGGATCGGCGAGAGCAGCGTGGGATAGGAACTCATCGGGGTGGCACCTTATACTTTGCCCATGGACGAACGTCCCGTTTCGCCCGTCATGGTAGCGGCACGCACGCTCGCGGTGACGGTCACGGTTTCGCTCATCGCCACGACGCTGGGCGGTTGCGCGCTCATCGCCGTGGCCGAGGCGGCGGTTGCAGCAGTGGCCACCTGAGGCAAGGTCACGGCCAGGGCCGTCGGCGGGGCCGTCGATGCGGTGACGCCCGACGGCGACGAAGAGGAAGAGTGATGCGACGGTTCGAAACCGGCGCCGACTTCCCCCGCGACGAGATCCCGATCAGCCGTTCGCGACGACGCCTGCCGGGCGGCGCCGTGACGATGGCGCGTGGCGCAGCGCGCTGAAGGCGCGGCGCCCCGGGGCCGCACTGCGTGCGATGTGCCGCGCCGCCCTTTGTGGGTTACGCTTGCCGACTGGATTCGTCCACGAGACACTGCATGCCCGTTTCCGCGATGACATCGGTGGCGCCCGCGCGAAGTGCACCGCCGCGCGTGCTGCGCTGGCTGGCCGTGCTGGCGACGACGGTGCTGGGCGCCTGTGCGCACCTCGGCATGGGCGGTGACCCGATGCCGCCGCTCGTGTTCGTGCACGGCAACGGCGGGTCTTCGTCCCAGTGGGAAACGACGATCTGGCGCTTCGAATCGAACGGCTGGCCGCGCAACCGCCTGTACGCGATCGACTTCCCGTTTCCGTATGCGCGCGACGACGACTCCGTCGCCCAACCGGGGCGTTCGTCGAGCGCCGAACAGATGAAGTACCTGTCGGCCGGAGTCGACCGCGTGCTGGCCGCCACCGGCGCGCGCAAGGTGGTGCTGGTGGGCAACTCGCGCGGCGGCCTGACGATCCGCAACTACCTGAGGAACGCCGAAGCCGCGGCCGACAAGGTGGCGCGCGTGGTGCTCGGCGGCACCCCCAACCACGGCATCTGGTCGAGCAACGACTTCCTGCCGGGCAGCGAGTTCAATGCCAAAGGGCCGTTCCTCACCGCGTTGAACGCGCCGCAGGCCCCGTGGGACCTCGAAGTCACCTACGGGCCGAAGTGGCTCACGCTGCGCTCCGACGGCAACGACAAGTACGCGCAGCCCGACGGGCGCTGGATCGGCAAACCCGGCATGCCCACCGGCGTCACGTCGGCCAGCCCGGCGCTGAACGGCGCGACCAACGTGGTGCTCGGCGCGCTCGACCATCGCGAGGTGTCGTTCCATCCGCGCGCATTCGAGCAGACCTGGTGGTTCGTCACCGGAAACATGCCCGCGCGCACCGCGATCGTCGCCGAGTCGGTGCCGGTGCTCGACGGGCGGATCAACCGCCCCGGCACCAACCTGCCGATGTCCGGCGCATCGGTCGAGGTCTACGAGGTGGCGCCGCACACCGGCGAGCGGCTCGGCCCGCCGGTGCACACGCGGGTGACCGGCGCCGACGGCCTGTGGGGGCCGATGCACGCGCGCTCCGACGCGCCGTACGAGTTCGTCGTCAGCGTTCCGGGCTACGCGATCACGCACGTCTACCGCTCGGCGTTTCCGCGCTCGACCGACCTGGTCCACATGCGCCCGGCGCGCCTGGCCGACGCCGAGCGAAAGGCGGGCAGCGTCATCGTCATGACGCGGCCGCGCGGCTACTTCGGCCTGAACCGCGACCGGATGAGCCTGGACGGTGCCGACCCGCCCGGCGTCCCGCCCGGCGTGCCCGGCGTGTCGGAGTCCAGGCTGGTGCTGCCGCCCGGGCCGGTGAGAACCGTGGTGGCCGAGTTCAACGGCGAGCGCATCGCGGTGCGAAGCTGGCCCGCGAGCGAAAACCGCGTGGTGTTCGCGGAGCTGCATTACTGAGGAGTGTTCGTGTCGCGATTCTGGAGTCCGGTCGTGGCCGGGTTGTCTCCCTACGTCCCCGGCGAGCAGCCCGCGCGCGCCAACCTGGTCAAGCTCAACACCAACGAGAACCCGTATCCGCCGTCGCCCGCCGTGCTCGCGGCGATGCACGACGCGCTGGGCGACACCGCGTCCGCGCTGCGCCTGTACCCCGATCCGTCTTCGAGCGCGCTGTGCGCGACGATCGCGCAGCGCGAAGGGCTGGCGCCGGAGCAGGTGTTCGTCGGCAACGGCTCGGACGAGGTGCTCGCGTTCGCCTTCCAGGCGCTGCTCGCGCATGCACGCCCGCTGCGCTTTCCCGACGTCAGCTACAGCTTCTACCCGAGCTGGTGCCGCCTGTACGGCATCGACCACGAGGTGGTGCCGCTCGCCGACGACTTCACGCTGCGCGTCGATGACTACCCGGGCGACGGCCCGGTGGTGCTGCCCAATCCGAACGCGCCCACCGGGCGCGCGATCGGGCGCGACGAGGTGGCGCGGCTGGCGGCGAGGCATGCGGGGTGGCCGGTGGTGATCGACGAGGCGTACGTCGAATTCGGCGCCGAGAGCGCGGCGTCACTGATCGCCACGCACGAGAACCTGCTGGTGGTGCGCACGTTGTCGAAGTCGCACTCGCTCGCGGGCCTGCGGGTCGGCTACGCGCTCGGCCAGGCGCCGCTCATCGAGGCGCTGGTGCGCGTGAAGGACAGCTTCAACTCGTATCCGCTCGACCGGCTGGCGCAGGTGGGCGCGGTGGCGGCGCTGCGCGACGAGGCGTGGTTCGCCGGCAACCGCGACGCGGTGATGGAGAGCCGCGAGCGCTTGCGCGGCGAACTGGCCGGGCTCGGCTTCGAGGTGCTGCCGTCGCTGGCGAACTTCCTGTTCGCGCGCCATCCGGGGCACGACGGCGCGGCGCTGGCGGGTGCGCTGCGCGAGCGCGGCATCCTCGTGCGGCACTTCGCCAGGCCGCGCATCGACCAGTGGCTGCGCATCACGGTGGGCACGCCGCAGCAGTGCGACGCGCTGGTGGCTGCCGCGCGCGGGATCGTCAGCCCGGACGCGTAGGCACGAGCCGTTCACCGCCATGCAGACCATTTCGCGCCGCCTGCTCAACACCTTCATCACCGGCCTGCTGGCGGCATTGCCGCTGGCGGCCACCGTGCTGGTGTTCGTCTGGGCCGTGCGCCTGCTGGCTGCCTACATCGGACCGCAAAGCGTCGTCGGTTCGATGCTGAGGACGCTCGGGTTCGGCTTCAGCAATTCGGAGGCCCTGAGCTACCTGTTCGGCGCGGTCGTGCTGCTGGTGGCCATCTTCCTGCTCGGCACGCTGGTGAAAACCCGCCTGCAGCGCGGGTTCGCCGCGGCGCTGGACAACGTGGTCGGTCGCATTCCGGTGGTGCGCAACGTCTACGACATGGCCACGCGCCTGGTGGGCCTGCTGGGGCAGCGCGACGAGGAAGGCATGCGCTCGATGCGCCCGGTGTGGCTGCACTTCGGCGGCGTCGGCGGCGTGGCGGTGCTGGGGCTGCTGTCGGCGCCCGAGCCGGTGCAGGTGGGCGAGCTGGAGTACCTCGCGGTGCTGGTGCCCACCGCGCCGGTGCCGGTGGGCGGCGGGCTGCTCTACGTGCCCAGCGACTGGGTCACGCCCGCAGACGTCGGTGTCGACGCGCTCACCAGCATCTACATCTCGATGGGCATCACGTCGAAGCAGCACCTGGCGCAGCGCAAGCCGGCCTCGACCGCCTGAGCCGATGCGCGTGGGGCGCTACACGCCCCAGGTGACGTCCTTGCCCGCCTTGTGCGCGGCCTCGAGCATTTCGATGAACGGGAACGCGCGCTGCGCGAGCGACACCGGATAGGTGTCGTTGTCTTCCCTGGCCGCCTCTTCGCCCGGCGCACGGTCTTCGGCCGCGCGCGCGCGCAGTTCCTGCCGCTCCTCGTCGATCGCCTTGCGCAGCGCCGCGATCGCGCCGGGCATCTGCTCGACGGTGATGATGCCGGTAGGCCCCGCCGGCTTGCCGACGATCCCCAGGATCCACTCGGCGACGGGCCGGGTCATGATGACCGATCCGGTTGCACGCGACTTGAACTCGAAGATCATGGCCTGCCTCCGCGCGGGAACTGCCCGATTGATACCATTATCGGATGTTCCCCCGATTCTCGATGCGCCGGCGTCGCGCGACGCTGGCAGCGCCCGTGTGCGTGCTCGCGATCGCTGCCTGCGCGCCCGAGCACAACTGGCGCGAGATCCGCCAACCCGCCGACGGGTATTCCGTCATGCTACCTGCAAGGCCGGCATCGATGTCGCGCCCGATCAACCTCGACGGGCTCGCGGTCACGATGGCGATGACCGGCGCGCGCGTCGGCGAGCAATCCTTCACCGTGGGAGCCGTGGTGCTGCCCGACGGCGAGCCGGCCACGCGCGCGAAGGCAAGCGCCGCGATGCGCGCCGCGATGGTGCGCAACATCGCGGGTCGCGAGACGGACGCAACCGACGTGCAGGTGCCGGTGGTCTCCGGCGCGGGCCAGGTGGCGACGACGCAGCCCGCGCTGCGCATCGAGGCGGTCGGCCAGGCCGGCGATCGCCCGGCCTACATGTCGGCGCAGTTCGTCGCACGCGGCAATCGCGCGTGGCAGGCGGTCGTGATCGGACCGCGCGCCGATCCGGACAACGCGCGGCAGTTCCTCGACTCGTTGCGCCTGGCCGAATGACCCGATGACCGCCGCTGCGAGCGCGTTCCTGCCGGCCCCGCTCGCGGTGCGCGTGTTCCTGGCCTTCGCGGGCGCCTATTTCCTGTCGTACGCGCTGCGATCGGTCAACGCGATCATCGCGCCGGACCTGATCGCGGAGTTCCACCTGAGCAACGCGCAGCTCGGCGCGTTGTCGTCGGCGTACTTCGTCACCTTCGCGGCGATGCAGATCCCGGCCGGCGTGTGGCTCGACCGCTACGGCTCGCGCCGTGTCGACGGCTGGCTGCTGATCGTGGCCGCCGCCGGCTGCGCGGTGTTCGCGCTGGCGCGCGACGTCACCACGCTGTGGGTCGGGCGCGCGCTGGTCGGCATCGGCGTGTCGTGCGCGCTGATGGCGGCGTTGCGCGCCTATCGCTTCTGGTATGCACCCGCACGCCAGCAGCAGCTGGTGGCGTGGATGCTGGTCGCCGGCACGCTCGGCGCGCTGGTCACCACGGTGCCGGTGCAGGCGGTGCTGCCGCACATCGGCTGGCGAGGCGTGTTCTGGATCGCCGCCGCGCTGCTGTGCGTGGCGAGCGCGGCCATCTTCCTGCGCCTGCCGAGGGAGCCCGTGCGCGCCGCGCCCGAGGACGGCGCGTCGTCGTGGGCGGCCTACCTGCAGGTCTACGGCAACCCGTACTTCTGGCGTTTCGGCGTCGTGTCGCTGACCGTGCAGTCGACCTTCATCGCGTTCCAGGGGCTGTGGATCGGGCCCTGGCTGCGGCGCGTGCTCGGCATGCCGGCCGACAGTGCAGCGCAGGTGCTGTTCGTGTTCAACCTGGTGCTGATGCTGGGCTACCTGGCGCTCGGCTGGGCGGTGCCGTGGCTGGCGCGCAATGGCCTGACGCCGCTGCGCCTGGTGGCGGCCAGCACCGCGCTGATGCTGTGCGTGGAAGTGGCGATCGCGTTCGCGGGCGGCAGCGGCGCGTGGCTGCTGTGGCTCGCGCTTGCGCTGGCATCGACCGGGCAGTCGCTGGCGCAGACCCATGTCAGCCTTTCGATGCCCGAACACCTTACCGGCCGGGCGTTCACTGCCTACAATCTGCTTTCGATGGGCGGCATCTTCCTCGCGCAGTGGCTGTTCGGCGTCACGGTCGACGCGCTGGGCGGCCTGGGCGGAGACGATGCCGATACATTCCGGCGTGCGATGCTGGTGTGGGTCGCGATCCAGTTCGGAGCGCTGATGGTGCTGGTGTTCTGGCGGGTACAGCCGCGCAAGGCAGCGGCGTGAGCGACAGCGAACCGACCGCGGCCCGTGGCGTCGGCATCGCCAGTGGTGCGGGCGCGCCAACGGCCGGCGAGGCGCCGCAATGGCTGTCCGGGCCGATCGACACGCGTGCCGGCGTCGTGCTGCACGTCCGGCCCCTCGGGCGCGGCGACGTCGCCCGCGAGCGGCGATTCGCCGAGGGGCTGTCGCCGGAGTCGCTGCGCCAGCGCCTGCTGGGTGCCATCACCGGCGCCAGCGACGAGCAGTTCGCGCGCCTGGTCGAGCCCGGATGGCCCAGGCGTCTCGCGCTGGCGGTGGTCCGTCGCGCTGGTGACGATGCGGCCGGTGACGATGCAGCCGGCGACGATGCAGCCGGTGACGAGGAGATCCTCGGCGTGGCGCGCTTCGACGCGTGCGAGCAGGCCGACGCGGCCGAGTTCGCGATCGTCATCGCCGACGCCTGGCAGCGCAAGGGCCTTGGCCACGCGCTGTTCGAACGGCTGCTGCAGGCCGTTCGCGCCGCGGGCTACCGCGACCTGATCGGTGTCACGTTTGCCGACAACCGGAACATGGTGGAGCTGGCGCGTGCGCACGGCTTCGAAGTCGGGCCCGAGCCCGGCGAGAGAGGACTGCGGCGCCTGACGCTGCGGCTCTGAGCGCGCTTGCGGCGCGCGCCGGGCACGCGGCGTTCAGCCTGCGTCGTGTTCGCGCAGCGGGCGGTCGAACTCGATCACTGCGCCAGGCTGCGTGAACGGCTCGTCGTGGTACAGGCGGTTGGCGCGGTTGTGCGGGTGCCGCGCGGCTTCGAGGAAGTCGAGCACCGGCGACAGGCACGCGTCGCTGCCCAGCGCCGCTTGTGCCCAGTCGTCGCGACTGCGTGTCGCGAAGCGCGCCGCGAAGCGCTCGATGGTGGCCGGCCACGACCTGGGCCGGTACTGGTCGCGCGGATCGATGTCGCCGGCCAGCCCGGTCAGGTCGAGCAGCTGCGCGTAGAACTTCGGTTCGATCGCACCCACCGCCACGAAGCGTTCGTCGGCGCAGCGGTAGACCCGGTAGAACGGCATCGCACCGTCGAGCAGGTTGCTGGCGCGTTCGACGTTCCAGATGCCGCCGGCGAGCATGCCGTAGAACATCGGCGTCAGCCCGACCGTGCCGGCGAGGATGCTGGTCTCGACGACGCCGCCGCGCTGCGAGATCGAGCGCTGCACCAGCCTGGCCAGCACGCCCACCAGCAGGTGCATCGCGCCGCCGCCGAAGTCGGCCACCAGGTTCAGCGGCGGTACCGGCGCCTCGCGCGCGCCAATCGCATTGAGCACGCCCGACAGCGCGAGATAGTTGATGTCGTGGCCGGCGCGCTCGGCCAGCTCGCCCGCGTGGCCCCAGCCCGACAAGCGGCCGATCACGAGGCGCGGATGCGCCTTCAGCAGCGCAGCGGGCGCCAGCCCCAGGCGCTCGAGCACGCCCGGGCGGAATCCTTCGAGCAGCACGTCCGCGACGGCCAACTCGCGCTGCAGTGCATCGAGCCCGGCTGGCTGCTTCAGGTCGATTGCGAGCGTGCGCTTGCCGGAATTGAGCAGGTCGTATTCGGGACCGACCGGCAGGCCCAGGCCCGGGTCGGCGGGCGGCGACACGCGCAGCACGTCGGCGCCGAGCGAGCGCAGCAACTGGCCGGCAAAGGGGACCGGTCCGATGGCGTGGAGTTCGACGACCCTGAGGCCGTGGAGCGGGAGCGAAGCAGTCATCGTGGTCGAAGCAGTCATCGTGGTCGAAGCAGTCATCGAGTACTTTCCCCGGTCGTCGCTGGTGCTGCGCGCGACCATGTCGAGCGCGAGTATGCCGCATCGGCGGATCCGCGCGCCGCCCCGGCGTGGTGGCGAGCGAGACCCGGGTCGCGCGGCGTTACGGCCGTGCCACCGCGTCGAACGCGCGCCGATAGCCGACCGCCTCGGCGACGTCCTGCGTGGCGATCGCATCGCGTTCGCACAGGTCGGCGATCGTGCGCGCCAGTTTCTGCACGCGATGCAGCGCGCGCGACGACCAGTGTCGGCGTCGTGCCACGTCGCGCAGCAGCGCGCCGGCCGCGTCGTCCAGGCTGCAGTGCAGGTCGATGTCGGTCGGGCCGAGAAACGCATTGGGGCGGTGCTGCCGCGCCAGCTGGCGTTCGCGTGCACGCGCCACGCGCGCGCCGATCGCGGCGCTCGCTTCGCCCCGCTCGCGTTGCATCAGTTGCGTTTCGCCGACTGGCCGCACCGTGACCAGCATGTCGATGCGGTCGAGCAGCGGGCCCGACAGCCGTGCCTGGTAGCGGCGGACCTGCTCGGGCGTGCAGCGGCATTGCTCGCTGCCGAGATGGCCGCACGGGCACGGGTTCATCGCTGCCACCAGCTGGAAGCGTGCCGGGAACTCGACTTCGCGCGCCGCACGCGCCACGCTGATGCGACCGGTTTCGAGCGGCTCGCGCAGCGCTTCGAGCACGTGACGACCGAACTCGGGCAACTCGTCGAGAAACAGCACGCCGTGATGCGCGAGGCTGGCTTCGCCCGGACGCGGGTCGGCGCCGCCACCGACGATCGCTGCCGCCGACGCGCCGTGATGCGGCGCCCGGAACGGGCGGCGACCCCAGTCGCACGGCCGGAAACGGCCTGCGAGGCTCGCCAGCGCCGCGGCTTCGAGCGCCTCGTCCTGCGTGAGCGACGGCTGGATGGTGGGCAGGCGCTGCGCCATCAGCGACTTGCCTGCGCCCGGCGGACCCACCATCAGCAGGTTGTGCGCGCCCGCGGCGGCGATCTCCAGCGCGCGCTTCGCCGATGCCTGCCCTTTCACGTCGGCGAAGTCGCCGTCGCCGCCCGTGGCCGCGGTGCGAGGGGCCGGCCGGATGCATTCGAGCGGGCTGGCGCCCGCGAGGTGCGCAGCGACGCCGGCGAGATCGAGCGCGCCCAGCAGGCGCACGCCGTCCACCAGCGCCGCTTCGTCACCGTTGCCGGCCGGCAGCAGCAGCGTGCGTGGCTGCTTCTCGCGCGCGACGGCCAGCGCCATTGCGAGCGCCCCGTGGATCGGGCGGATGGTTCCGGTCAGCGACAGCTCGCCGACCAGCTCGAGTTCGTCCAGCGGCTCGGCAGGCAGCTGCCCGCTTGCGGCCAGGATGCCGATCGCGATCGGCAGGTCGAAGCGGCCCGACTTCTTGGGCAGGTCGGCCGGGGCGAGGTTCACCGTGAGCCTGCGGTTGGGAAAGTCGAAGCCGGCATGCAGCAGCGCGGCGCGCACGCGATCACGGCTCTCGCGTACCTCGGCATGCGGCAGCCCGACGACGTGGAACGCGGGCAGGCCGTTTCCGAGGTGGACTTCGACGCGCACTTCGGGCGCCTGCAGTCCGATCAGTGCGCGGGAACGAACGACGGCGAGCGGCATGGCGAGCGCTGCGAGACGCGCGAAAAGGCGACGCGTCGAGTCTAGGGCGCGCGCGGTTCGCTCGGGTCTGCGGCGACTAGGCCATGCGCATCGGCCATCGCGACGATGGCCATCGCGACGATGGCGCCGGTGCGCGTCGGCCGCTAGCGGGGCGCTTCGTCGCCGCCGCGCTCGGCCAGTTGTTTCTCCAGCTGCGCGACCCGCGCCTGCAGGCGGTCGAGCCGCTCGAGCTGCGCATCGAACTCGTCGCGCGTGACCAGGTCGACGCGCTGGAACGTCTGCGCGAGCAGCGCCTTCACGTTGCGCTCGACATCGGCCGCAGGGCTGTTGCGCAGCAACTCGGAGACGCGCGCCTGCAGCTCGGCCAGAAGGGAAGGAGGAGGCGTGGTGCTCATGGTGGATCGAGTCTAGCACGGAGGATTTCGAGCGAACGCGGCAAGGCCGGGTGCGGTGCACCGGCGCGGTGCGCGCACCGGCGTGGTGCGCGCAGCCCGCATGCACCGCGCTGGCGCGCGATCGATCGCGCCGGTGCACCAACCCATGCCGGAAGAGCACCGCCGCTCGAAAGATGCACCGGTCGAAGCGCCTGGCACGGGAAATGCGTAACAGCTCTCGACGGTTCTCGCGGACCGGCAACACCCGTTCACTTCCGGAGCATCGATGATGAAAAGGACTCTCTTCGCCGTGTCGTTGGCCTGCGTCGCCGGCAGCTTGGCACCCCAGGCGCTCGCGCAGCCCGCAGCCGCGACGCCCGAGCACGCGTTGTCCGGCAACCTGGGCCTGGCGACCGAATACCGCTATCGCGGCATCGCGCAGACCGACGGCAAGCCGACGGTGCAGGGTGGATTCGACTACGCGCACGCCAGCGGCCTGTACGCGGGCACGTGGTGGACCAACGTGAGCTGGCTCGCCGACGGCGGCGGCGGCGCGGTCAGCAGCAGCGTCGAAGCGGACTTCTACGGCGGCTACAGGGGCAGCGCCGGCGACATCGGCTACGACGTGGGCCTGCTCTACTACTACTACCCCGGACGGTATCCGTCGGGCTTCAACTCGCCGGACACGGTCGAGCTGTATGCGGCCGCGAGCTGGCAGATGCTCACGCTGAAGTACTCGCACAGCCTGACCGACCTGTTCGGCGCCGTCGACAGCAAGGGCTCGGGCTATCTCGACCTGGGCGCGAGTTTCGACCTCGGCGCCGGCTACGCGCTCGCCGCGCACGTCGGCCGCCAGTTCATCCCTGCCGGCTCGTCAGGAGGCGTGCGGGTGCGCTCGCGCAGCGACTGCTCGTACACGGACTGGAAGCTCGGCGTGACGAAGGAATTCGTCGGCCTCGACTGGGGCCTCGCCTACGTGGGCAGCGACGCGAAGGGCGGCGCCGGCGAGTGCTACCGCAACGCCTTCGGCCGCGACCTGGGCAAGGGCACCGTCGTGCTGTCGGCAAGCAAGACCTTCTGAAGCGGAGGCTCCGATGAAAATGATCACCGCGGTCATCAAGCCGTTCAAGCTCGACGAGGTGCGCGAAGCACTGTCGGCGATCGGCGTGCAGGGCATCACCGTCACGGAAGTCAAGGGGTTCGGGCGCCAGAAAGGACACACCGAGCTGTACCGCGGCGCCGAGTACGTCATCGACTTCCTGCCCAAGGTGAAGATCGACGTGGCCATCGCCGACGACCTGGTCGAGCGGGCGATCGAGGCGATCGAGGCCTCGGCGCGCACCGGCAAGATCGGCGACGGAAAGATCTTCGTCCAGGCCCTCGAACAGGTCGTGCGCATCCGCACCGGCGAGACCGGCAACGCGGCGCTGTGAGCGCATGGATACGCACAACGGAGAATTCCCCATGAAATTGCTCTCCCGAATTGCCACGGCGGCCGCTGGCCCGCTGCTGGTCCCTGCGGCCCTTGCGTCGCTGCTCGCGCCGGCGACGGCGCTGGCCCAGGCGCCAGCCGCCGTCACCGTCGACAAGGGCGACGTCGCCTGGATGATGGTGTCGACCGTGCTGGTCATCGCGATGACCGTGCCGGGGCTCGCGCTCTTCTACGGCGGCCTGGCGCGCGCGAAGAACATGCTCTCGGTGCTGATGCAGGTGTTCGTCGTGTTCTCGCTGATCACGTTGTTGTGGGCGTTCTACGGCTACAGCATGGCCTTCACCGGCACCGGCGCGTTCTTCGGCTCGTTCGAGAAGATCTTCCTGCGCGGCGTGAGCATGGAGACGCTCGCCGACACCTTCACCGAGGGCGTGAAGCTGCCCGAGTACGTGTTCGTCGCGTTCCAGGCCACGTTCGCCGGCATCACCACGGC
>CAZBTE010000036.1:0-12686 GCA_964494665.1 uncultured Limnobacter sp. | reverse complement strand
CAGCACCCACATCTTTCAGGTCTGGATCGTGCCGAGCAGCTCGCGCACCGGTCCCACCGCGTCGGCGAAGCGCTCGTGCAGCTCGTGCGGATCGCCGAACACGTTCCAGCCTTCCTCGTAGCGGTTGCTGTGGAACACCGCGACCAGGTTGTACAGCTCGCCCCGGCGCAGCGGGTAATGCACCAGGTGCGTCTTCTCGCCTCCCCACAGCACCACGTCGGGGCTGTACAGGTGCTTCGGCACTTCACTGGCCGGCAGCACCGCGCGATAGGCAATGTGTCCGGACACGCGCGGCTCGCCGTCGCCGACGATGGACTGGCGCACCGTGCTCCACAGGCCGTCGGCGCCGATCAGCGCCGCACCCTTGAAGCGGCGCCCGTCGGCCAGCGTGACGGTGACGCCGTCGTCGTCCTGCGTGAAGCGGTCGAGGCGGGCGTGCGTGTACAGCCCCACCGACGGCTGCGCCGCGCACGCTTCGAGCAGCACCGAGTGCAGGTCGACGCGGTAGATCACGCCATACGGATAGCCGAAGGTGGCCCGCGCGTTCTCCGACACCGGGACCTGCGCCACCACCTCGCCGCTGCGCACGTCGCGCATGCACAGCTTGCCCGGGTAGTAGGCCACGTGGTCGATCGCGCCGGTCAGCTGCAGGTGCTCGAACATGCGGAACGCGTTCGGGCCGATCTGGATGCCGGCGCCGATCTCCTTGAACGCGTCGGACTGCTCGAACACTTCGACGCGATGACCCTGGCGCGCGAGCACGAGCGCTGCGGCGAGGCCGCCGATGCCGCCACCGCAGATCAGGACTGGTTGTTGTGACATGGGAACCACCGCTTCGAAGGTTGTAGTTCGGTGACGGGACAGTACTCGGGCACGCGGCAGGGCCGGCCGCTCACGCAGCGCGTGCGTCGAGGCTGTCCAGGCACGCGGGGGCGCGCGACAGCGCGTTGTTCGATTCGACCAGTTGCGCGAGCAGGCGCATGAACGTCTTGCGCTGCGCGGGAGCAAGCGGCGCGACGATGCGCAGTTGCGCGCGTTCGACTGCCGCCTCGACCTCTTCCAGCAGCGCGAGCCCGGCCGCGCTCAGGCGCAGCAGCTTGATGCGCCGGTCTTCGGGGCTTGCGCTGCGCAACACCAGCTCCTTCGCCTCCAGTCGCTCGAGCACGCTGCCCGTGGTCGAGCGGTCGAGGGCAATCAGCTGCGACAGCCGCGTGGCGTCGATGCCGGGCTGCAGGTGGATCGCCGCAAGCGCCGCGTACTGCACCGGCGTGAGGTCGAACTGGGCGCACTCCTCCATGAATACCGCCACTGCGATCTGCTGCGCGCGGCGAATCAGGTGCCCGGGCTTGCTGTTGAGCTGGTCGAGCGACATGAGGATAGGACCGGGGGTGACGATGACGGAAGGAACCCGATGCGACCCGGTAAATTCAGTGTACTGTCGAAGTGTTCGACTGTAAACGGGTGCCGACCCGGGCCGGCAGCGGGCGTGGCCGGGTGCCCGGCCACGAGCCGCGAACTACGAGCGGGACTTCGCCGTCTTCCCGGCGGCCGACGACTTCCTCGCGGAGGCCGCCTTCCTGGCAGCCGGCGGCGTTTTCGCAGGCGAAGGTTTCTTCGCTGCAGTCTGCTTCTTCACGGCGGTCTGCTTCTTCACGGCCGACGGCTTCTTCGCAGTGGGCGTCTTCACGGCCGCGGGGCGCTTTGCGCGGGCCGCTTTCCTTGCGGTCGCCGCCTTCTTCGCAACAACGCCCTCCGACGCGCTCGCGGCGGGCGCCGCCGCCTGCCCGCCCTTCGCCCCGGCACGAGCCGGGCGCGGCGCGAACTCGAAGCCGATCTTGCCGTCGGCGCCGCGCACCAGGAACGCCTTGAAGCGGCGGCGCGTGCGCGCCGACACGAAGCCTTCGAGCTGGTCGGTGCGCCCTTCGGCGAGCAGCTTGCTCATCTGCGCGCGCGCGACTTCCTGCTGCAGGATGATCTTGCCGCTGCGGAAGTCGCAGCTGCGCTCGGGCCCCACCGACTTCTCGCACACGTAGTTCATGCCGTGTTCGAAGACGCGCGCGCCGCACTTCGGGCACGGCCCGAGCGGCTCCTGGTCGCCGAAGTCCACCGGCTCGCCGCTGTCTTCGCCGCCCGCACCCTGTCCGAAGTCGAACTCGAGCTTGTTCTCGGCCGTGATCCGCAGGATCGCCGCGAACGGCCGGCCCATCTTGCTGCGAAAGCCCTGCAACGGCCCGATGCTGCGTTCGCGCAGCAATTCGTCGGCCTCGGCGGGGGCGAGCAACCTGCTGCCGGGAATCTTGGTGATCGAGAACTCGCACTTCGTGCACGCAAAGCGCTTGTAGTTCTCCTTCACCACGCCGCCACAGGCCGGACAGGGCGTGGTCAGCGTCGCGTATTCGCCCGGCACGGACTCGAGCCTGCCCTGCTTCGCGCGCTCGACGATCTGGCGCGTCATGTCGGCGATCTCGCGCATGAACACGTCGCGCGACAGCCGCCCGCGCTCCATCTCGGCGAGCTTGTACTCCCATTCGCCGGTCAGCGCGGGCGCGGTCAGCTCGGCGACGCCCAGCCCGCGCAGCGCGGTGAGCAGCTGGAACGCCTTGGGCGTGGGAACGAGTTCGCGGCCTTCGCGCAGCAGGTAGTTCTCGGCGATCAGCCCCTCGATGATCGCCGCCCGCGTGGCAGGCGTGCCCAGGCCCTTCTCGGCCATCGCCTCGCGCAGTTCGTCGTCCTCGATCAGCTTGCCGGCGCCTTCCATGGCCGACAGCAGCGTTGCCTCGGTGTAGCGCGGCGGCGGCCGGGTGGCGAGCGCCAGCAGCTCGATCTCGCTCACCGGCACCTGCTCGCCGGCCTTCACCGGCACCAGCGTGTCGTCGGTGGCGCCCTCGCGGCCGTAGATCGCGAGCCAGCCCGGGTTCACCAGCACCTTGCCCTCGGTCTTGAACGACTCGCGCTCGACCACGGTGATGCGTGTGGTGACCAGGTACTCGGCGGCCGGGAAGAACACCGCCAGGAAGCGGCGCACGACCAGGTCGTACACCTTCTGCTCGGCTTCGGACAGCGCGCCGTCCTTGGGCGGCTGCGGCGTCGGGATGATCGCGAAGTGGTCCGACACCTTGGTGTTGTCGAACACGCGCTTGTTCGGCCGCACCCAGTCCTTGCCCAGGATCTGCTGCGCGAACTTGCCGTAGGCGCGGTCGTCGCCGAGCGTGCCGAGCGTCGACTTGACCGTCGGCAGGTAGTCTTCCGGCAGTGCGCGCGAGTCGGTACGCGGGTAGGTCAGCGCCTTGTGCCGCTCGTACAGCGCCTGCGCGATGGTCAGCGTGGTGCGCGCCGAGAAGCCGAAGCGCGAGTTGGCCTCGCGCTGCAGGCTGGTGAGGTCGAACAGCGCCGGCGACAGCTGGGTGGTGGGCTTCGATTCCTCGTTGACCGTGCCCGTCTTGCCACGGCAGCGTTCGACGATTCCCTTGGCGCGCTCGCGCTCCCACATGCGCTCGGCGCGGCCTTCGGGTTCGGCGTCGGAGCGCTTGAATGCGGGGTCGAACCAGCGACCGTCGTAAGTGCCCGCTTCGGCGGAAAACGTGGCGCGTACTTCGAAGTACTCGCGCGGCACGAAGCGCTTGATGCGTTCCTCGCGCTCCACGACGATGGTCAGCGTAGGCGTCTGCACGCGCCCGACCGTGGTCAGGTAGAACCCGCCGTCGAGCGAGTTGAAGGCGGTCATCGCGCGCGTGCCGTTGATGCCGACCAGCCAGTCGGCCTCCGAGCGGCAGCGCGCGGCGTCGGCCAGCGGCAGCATCTGCGAGTCTTCGCGCAGGTTGGCGAACGCCTCGCGGATTGCCGCCGGCGTCATCGACTGCAGCCACAGCCGCTGGATCGGCTGTTTTGCCTTCGTGTGCTGCACGATCAGCCGGAAGATCAGCTCGCCTTCGCGGCCCGCGTCGCAGGCGTTGATCAGTTGGTCGACGTCCTTGCGCTTGATCAGGCGTGCCAGCAGCTTGAGCCGATCCTCGTTGCGCGCGATCGGCTGCACGTCGAAGTGGGGCGGGATCACCGGGAGGTGAGCAAACGACCACTTCCCGCGCTTCACTTCGAATTGCTCGGGTGCGGCGATCTCGACCAGGTGGCCGACCGCCGACGAGAGCACGTAGTGGTCGCTCTCGAAGTAGTCGCCCTGGCGCGTGAAGCCGCCCAGCGCGCGCGCGATGTCCGCGGCGACGGAGGGCTTCTCGGCGATGATCAGCGCTTTGCTCATGGGAACCCGGACGGGCGGCGGGCAAGTGCAGGGCCCGCCTGGCGGAAAGGGCGCCAATCATAAGTGCCGGCCGGGATCGGAAGCAAGCTGCGGGTCTCGACAGCCGGGGCTTTGACGGCTGCCGGGTCCGATGCCGGGCTCAGCGGCCGGTGCGCACGTAGCGGCCGTCGACCCAGCGCTCGGCCAGTCCTGCGAGCTCCAGCCCGAGCAGGGCGGCCGAGACGGCTCCGACCGGCTGCCCGGTGCGCTCGGCGAGTTCGTCCGGCGCAACCGGATCCCAGCCGAGCGCGGCCAGCAAACGAGCCGCCGCGGGGTCGAGAGCGGGCGCGCCGGCCGGATCGGGCGCGCCGGCCGGGTCGGGCGCGCCGGCCGGATCGGGCGCGCCGGCGGCAGGCCGCTGCGCGGCGGGGCCGCCGGCCGTGGCCGCGCCCATCTGCGCGCGCAGCTCGACCAGCACGTCCTCGGCCGATTCGATCAGCTTCGCGCCCTCGCGGATGAGCTGGTGGCAGCCGCGGGACACCGGCGAATGGATCGACCCGGGAATCGCCATCACTTCGCGGCCGGCCTCTGCGGCCTGGCGCGCCGTGATCAGCGAACCGGAATGCCGCGCGGCCTCCACCACCAGCACGCCCAGCGACAGGCCGGCGATCAGCCGGTTGCGGCGCGGGAAGTTCGCGCGCTGCACGCCGATGCCCGGCGGCAGTTCGGAGACCAGTGCGCCGCCAGCGGCGATCGCCTCGGCCAGCGCCGCGTGCGCCGACGGATAGATGCGGTCGATGCCGGTGCCGAGCACCGCCACGGTGCCGGCGCGGCCTTCGAGCGCGCCGCGATGCGCGGCCGCGTCGATGCCCTGCGCGAGCCCGCTGACGATCTGCAACCCGCTGTCGGCCAGCGCGCGTGCGAACGCCTGCGCGTTGCCCTCTCCGGCGCGGGTGGCGTGGCGGCTGCCGACGATCGCCAGCGAGGCGCGCGACAGCGCCGCCGGATTGCCGCGCACGAACAGCAGCGGCGGCGGATCGCCGATCGCGAGCAGTCGCGGGGGGTAGAGGGGATCGGCCAGCGCGAGCAGGTGGTGCGCATCGTGCTGCGCCCACTGCAGTGCGCTCTCGATCTGTGCATCGCGCGCCGCGTCGCTCGCCAGCAGCGCCTGCGCCCGCGCGCCGTCGAGTGCCGCGGCCAGCTTCGAGCGTCCGGCGGCGAAGATGTCTTCGGGCAGGCCGAATGCCTCGAGCAGGCGACGCACCGCAACCGGGCCGATGCCCGGCGTGAGCACGAGACGAAGCCAGCCGGCGCGCTCGTCGCGCGCCGCGGCAGAAAGGGGCATTGAGGATCGCTAACGCGGGTTCGAGACGCCGTCGCCGACCGAGATCGACTCCGACGCCTCCATCACCAGACCGTATGCGATCTTATCGAAGACACGAAACACCAGGAGATGGCCAACCGGCCGATCCGGAAGGACGACCTTCTCGGGCTTGGGCGCCTCACGGTCGGTGACCGTGCGGCCGCGCTCGCTCACCGCCAGCACGTGGCCGACTTCGATTCCGTCGGCCTTGCCGAGGTTCACCGCCACCACGCTGTTGCGCCCCACGTTCGTGACGCCACGGTGCACCGACACGATGCGGCCCTTGACCGCTGCGTCGGGCGGACGCGGCGCATAGGTGACCGGGAAGGCGCGCTCGGCCGGCATCAGCCGGTCGCCGACGCCGATCTCTTCGTTCAACGCCTCGATGCGCATGGTGGCCGGATCGCCGTTGCGCTCGAGCTTGGCCGTGCCGACGAACATCGCCTCCCAGGCGATCGTCTGGCGTGTGTCGGGATCGACCAGCGGCTTGGCCGAGCGGTAGACATGCCAGTCACCGCTCGATTGCTCGGGCAGGCCGCGCACGTACGCAAGGTCGCCCGGACCGAGGTTCACGCGCCCTTCCTGCGTGCCGACGATGCGCGGATGCGATTTCAGGCCTGCCTCGTCGACCACCAGCGGCCGGGTCAGGAAGGCCTCGATGTCGGTGGAACTGATGGTCGGAATCGCTTCCCGCTCGAGGGGCTCGGCGCGTACGCGCGGTTGCAGCCGTTCACCGGGCAGCCCGGCGCCGCCCGCGCCGGCCGCATCCGGGCTGCTGCCGCCGCCGACCCTGCGCCCCAGGCGCAGCCGCGGCTCGGCGCCGCTGCGGTCGAGGTAGACCGCGTCGCCCGGATAGATCAGGTGCGGATTGCGGATCTGCTCGCGGTTGAGCTGCCAGATCTCGGGCCAGCGCCACGGCTTCTCGAGAAACCGTCCGGAGATGTCCCACAGCGTGTCGCCCTTGACCACGATATGGCGGTCGGGCGCGTCGCGCGCGATTTCCAACGGTGGCGTGGCTTGCTGGGCGAGCGCGCTGGCACCCAGCGTGGCGGCCAGCGTTACGGCGAGTGCCAGGATCTGCGTGCTAGACTTTTTCATGTAGTGACGCGCCGTCCGCCCGAGGGGTTTTCAGGGGTTGGATTCGGGCGAATCCGGCCCCATATGGGTTCGCAAATCGCTTTGGATTCTGCCGCTAATGCATTGATGCCGCAAGCAAACCGGGCGGCGCGATCTTACGGACGGTAGAATTTCCCCGATGGCCGTACTGAACATTCTTCGCTATCCCGATCCACGCCTTCACCGGGTTGCCGAACCGGTGCGCGAGGTCGATGCGCGCGTGCGCCAGCTGGTGCAGGACATGGCCGAGACCATGTACGCGGCGCCCGGTATCGGGCTGGCGGCCACGCAGGTCGATGTGCACCTGCGCGTGATCGTGATCGACGTCTCCGAGGCGCGCGACGAGTTGCGCGTGTTCATCAACCCCGAGATCGTCGAGCGCAGCGCCGAGTCCAAGGTCTACGAGGAAGGTTGCCTGTCGGTGCCCGGCGTCTACGACGAGGTCGAGCGCCCTGACCGGGTCACGGTGCGTGCGCTCGATGTCGACGGGCAGCCGTTCACGCTCGACGCCGACGGCCTGCTCGCGGTGTGCGTGCAGCACGAGATCGACCACCTGAACGGGCGCGTCTTCGTGCAGTACCTGTCGCGGCTCAAGCAGTCGCGCATCCGCACCCGCATGCAGAAGGCCGAGCGCGCCGTCGCCTGAGGGCCGGCTTTCGGCGCCGGTCGCGGCAGCAGCGCTCGCCATGGGCCAGTCCCGCCCGCTGCGCATCGTCTTCGCAGGCACGCCCCGCTTCGCCGAGCTCGCGCTCGAGGCGATTCTTGCGGCCGGCCACCACGTGGTGCTGGTGCTCACCCGCGTCGACAAGCCGGCCGGGCGCGGCCGCGCCGTCCAGGAAAGCCCGGTCAAGCAGCTCGCGCGCCAACGCGGCCTGCCGATCGAGCAGCCGCGCACCCTGCGCGACGAAGCGCTGCAGGCGAAGCTGCGCGCGCTCGACGCCGACGTCATGGTGGTGGCCGCCTACGGGCTGATCCTGCCGGCGGAAGTGCTGCGCGTGCCGCGCCATGGTTGCCTGAACATCCACGCGTCGCTGCTGCCGCGCTGGCGGGGCGCCGCGCCGATCCAGCGTGCGATCGAAGCGGGCGATACCGAGACCGGCATCACCATCATGCAGATGGACGAAGGGCTGGACACCGGGCCGATGTTGCTCGTCGAGCGCGAGCCGATCCTCGCCACGGACAGCGGCGGCAGCCTGCACGATCGCCTGGCCGCGCTGGGAGCGCGCGCGATCGTCCAGGCGCTGGAGCGACTGCGCGACGGCACGCTGCAGGCGCAACCGCAGCCGGGCGCAGGTGTCACCTACGCACACAAGCTCGAACGCGCCGACGCGCTGGTCGACTGGGCACAGCCGGCGCAGCGCATCGTCGATCGCATACGCGCCTTCGACCCGGTGCCGGGCGCCGCGGCGGTTCTCGAACGCATGCCGGGGGCACCGATCAAGCTGTGGTCGGCGTGCATCGGCGCGCCACGCGCCGCGACCGGGAGCGCGCTGCGTGCCCGGACGGACGCCGCGCCGCGGGTCCGGCCCGGCACCGTGCTGCTGGCGCCGCCCGGCCGGCTGATCGTGGCCTGCGGCGACGGTGCCGTGGAGCTGCTGGAATTGCAGAGGCCCGGCAGCCGGCGCCTTCCTGCCGCCGACTTCCTGCGCGGCTGCCCGATCGAGGCCGGCGAAAGGTTTGCCGCCAGGCCCGCGACCTAGCGCAGCGGCACGAGCCTGCAGTCGCTCGCAGCAGCAGGACGCTGCAGCGGCTCGCACTTGCAGCGCAGGCGAATCGCCCCGATATTCGACGCGTCGGCATTGCCGGGGCAGTCACGAGGAGCTGGAACGAATGTTCAACTGGATGAAGACCGCGATCCTGATGGCGGGCATCATGGCGCTGTTCGGTGCCGTGGGTACGGCGATCGGCGGCCGCGAGGGCATGCTGATGGCGCTCGCATTCGGCGCGATCGGCAACTTCTTCGCGTACTGGTTCTCCGACAAGATGGTCCTGCGCATGTACAACGCGAAGGAGGTCGACGAGAACAGCGCGCCGCAGTTCTACCGGATGGTGCGCGAACTTGCCGCGCGCGCCGAGCTTCCGATGCCGCGCGTGTACCTGATCCAGGAAGACGCGCCGAACGCGTTCGCCACCGGCCGCAATCCGCAGAACGCCGCAGTGGCAGCCACCACCGGCATCCTGCGCGCGCTCGACGAACGCGAGCTGCGCGGCGTGATGGCGCACGAACTGGCGCACGTGAAGCACCGCGACATCCTGATCTCGACCATCTCGGCCACGATGGCCGGTGCGATCTCCGCGCTGGCGAACTTCGCGATGTTCTTCGGCGGACGCGACCGGGAGCGTTCGAACCCGATCGTGACGATCGCCGTCGCGCTGCTGGCGCCGCTGGCGGCGATGGTGATCCAGATGGCGATCTCGCGCGCACGCGAGTTCGAGGCCGATCGCCAGGGCGCCGAGATCTCGGGTGACCCGCGCGCGCTCGCCTCGGCGCTCGACAAGATCCACCGCTTCGCGCAGCGCATTCCGCTCGAGGCCACCGAGCGCCATCCCGAGACGGCGCAGATGATGATCATGAATCCGCTTTCCGGTGGCGGCCTGCGCGGCCTGTTCTCCACGCACCCGGCCACCGAGGAGCGCATCGAGCGGTTGATGGCAATGGCCGGCGCGCGCGGCTTCTGACGCCGCCGCGTCCCCACGGGAGTCCTCCGATTCGCGCGCCGCTGTCGCGCGAGATCGCCTGCGCCGCGCAGGCGATCGAGGCGCTGGCGGCCGGCCGATCGCTGGCCGCCGCGCTCCAGGACGCCGTCGCAGCCGCCCATTCCGCGCTCGGGCCGGCTTCGCGCGCGGCGATCCACGACATGGCCTACGACACCTGCCGCCGGCTCGGACTGGTGCGCGAGCTGGCACGCCTGCTCAATGCGCGGACGCCGCCGCCGACACTGGCGGCGCTGCAGTGGGTGGCGCTGGCGCAGCTCATCGAGCCGCTGCGCGCCGAACACATCATCGTCGACCAGGCAGTGGCCGCCGTGCGCGAATCCGCACCGGGCGGCGCGACGGTGGCCGGCTTCCTGAACGCGACGCTGCGACGCTTCCTGCGCGAACGCGACGCGCTGCTTGCGGCGGCGCGCCGCAAGGACGAAGCGCGCTGGAATTACCCCCGCTGGTGGATCGCCCAGCTGCGCGCCGAGCAGCCGCAGTCGTGGCGGGCGATCCTCGCGGCGGGCAACGCGCTGCCGCCGATGACGTTGCGCGTCAACCGGCGCCGCACCGACGTCGACGACTATCTGGCGCGGCTGGCAGCGGTCGGGCGCGGCGCGCGCCGCGTCGGGCCGCAGGCGCTGGTGCTGGACGCGCCGTGCGCGGTCGAGGCGCTGCCGGGATGGCACGACGGGCTGGTCACCGTGCAGGACGCAGGCGCCCAGCTGGCCGCGCCGCTGCTCGACCCGCAGCCGCACGAGCGTGTGCTCGATGCCTGCGCCGGCCCGGGCGGCAAGACCACCCACCTGCTCGAGCTCGCCGACTGCCGCGTCACGGCGATCGATGTGGGCGAGGAACGGCTGCGCCCGGTGCGCGAGAACCTCGCGCGCCTGCGCCTGGGCCAGCCCGACGGCCCTGGCCACCCGGCGGCGGTGCTGGCGGGCGATGCACGCCAGCCGCAGGACTGGTGGGACGGCAATCCCTTCGACCGCATCCTGGTCGATGCGCCGTGCACGGCCTCGGGCATCGTGCGCCGGCATCCCGACATCCGCTGGCTGCGCCGGCGTAGCGATCTCACGACACTTTCGGGCACGCAGGCGCAAATCCTCCAGTCGCTTTGGCCGCTGCTGAGGCCGGGTGGTAAATTGCTCTTTGCCACCTGCTCCGTGTTCCGGGCCGAGGGCGAGTCAGTAATCGATCACTTTCTCGCAGAACGCCTCGACGCGACGCGTCAGGATCTGTCCTGGCGCTTCGGTGGCGACGTCGCCGAGCCCGTTTCCCAGTTGTTGCCCGTCGCGGAGCCGGCGCGCGATCACGACGGATTCTTTTACGCGCTGCTGGAAAAACGCACTTGATGGCCCGTCTCGCCCTGGCGCTGGCGCTGGTGGCCACGCTGTGGGGGCAGGTGCCGGCAGCGCAGGCCGCCGATCCATACGCCGTCGAAGCGCAGCCCGGACTCACGCTGAACGCCGAGCGTGACGCCTGGCTGCTTTCGGCCGACTTCGAGCTGCCGCTCACCGGCAAGCTGGAGGAGGCGTTGCGCCGCGGCGTGCCACTGTACTTCGTGCTCGAGTTCGAACTGATCCGTCCGCGCTGGTGGTGGTTCGACGAGCACGTGGCCGAGCGCTCGGTGGTCTACCGCCTCGGCTACCACGCGCTCACGCGTCAGTTCCGCCTGAGCTTCGAGGGCCTCACGCGCTCGTTCGACTCGCTTGCCGAGGCCGGCACCGCGATGAGTGCGGTGCGCGAGTGGCGCGTCGTCGATGCCGCCCGTATTTCGGAGGGAACCGAATACGAGGCTCAGGTACGCTTGCGGCTGGACACCGCACAGTTGCCCAAGCCGTTCCAGATCAACGCGATAACCGACCGGGACTGGAATCCGCAATCGGAATGGAAGCGTTTCACCTTTACGCCGCCGACACGGAAAAGCGCGCGGTAGGGCGCCTGCTGCGCTTCGCACTGATCGGCTCGGTCGTGCTGGCGGTGATCCTGCTGTTGCTGCTGGCGGTGGCGAGCGCCAACACCGAGCTGTTCGAGAGCCAGTATCCGATGCTGCTGTGGCTCACCGTGGGCATGGCGGCGGGCCTGTTCCTGCTGGTGCTCGAACTGCTGCGCAGGCTCGTGTTGCGATATCGGCGCGGCCTGTTCGGCACGCGCCTGATGGCGCGCATGGCGCTGTCGTTCACGCTGATGACCGTGCTGCCGGTGGCGCTGATCTACCTGGTCTCGGTGCAGTTCGTCGGGCGCTCGATCGAGTCGTGGTTCGCGGTGCCGGTGGAGCGCGCGCTCGAATCGGGGCTGAACCTCGGGCGCAACGCACTCGATTCGCTGCTCGCCGACCTCACGCAGAAGGCGCGTAACGTCGCCAGCGAACTGGCCGATACGCCCGAGGCGGAATGGCCGTCGGCGCTGAACCGCCTGCGCGACCGCGTCGGCGCGCAGGACGCACTGGTGGCCTCCGGTACCGGGCGCATCATCACCACCAGTGCCAGTCGCTTCGGCCAATTGGTGCCCGACCTGCCGTCGCCGGGTGCGCAGCGCCAGGCGCGCATGACGCGGCAGTACGCGGCCGTCGAGGCATCGCCCACCGAAGCGAGCGAACTCATGCTGCGCGTGATCGTCGCCATCGGCCCGACTGCCCAGCGCCCCGACGACGAGCGGTTCCTGCAGCTCACGCAGCCGGTGCCTTTGGCCATGACCGAGAACGCCGATGCGGTCGAGCAGGGCAGGCGCGACTTCCAGCAGTTGTCGCTGTCGCGTGGCGGCCTGAAGCGCATCTTCACCATCACGCTGACGCTGATCTTCCTGCTCACCGTGTTCGCGGCGGTGGCGGCATCGTTCCTGCTCTCGGGCTGGCTGACCGGCCCGTTGTCGATGCTCGCGGCAGGCACGCGCGCGGTTGCCGAGGGCGACTACCGTCCGGTGAAGGACTATTCCGGGCGCGACGAACTCGGCGTGCTCACGCAGTCGTTCAACCTGATGACGCGCCAGCTCGAGGACGCGCGCATGCAGGTCGAGCGCAACCAGCGCGAGCTCGAACGCGTCAACGCGCGACTCGAGAGCGTGCTGGCCAACCTCACTGCCGGAGTGCTGGTGCTCGATTCCGATTTCCGGCTCACGCTCGCCAATGCAGGCGCCGAGCGCATTCTGGGCCTGTCGCTGATCGAGCACCTCGACAAGCCGATCGCCGAGGTGCCGCGGCTGGCGACGGTGGCGGCGCAGATCCGCACCGCGTTCAACGAGCAGGCCGCCGCCGGCGTCGCCAGCTGGCAGCGC
>CAZBTE010000035.1:0-13084 GCA_964494665.1 uncultured Limnobacter sp. | reverse complement strand
CCAAGAAATTCTTTGTTGATCAACCGGTTGGGTTGTGGGTGCTGTTCCCTTCACCCGCTCCGCTCTCGTCCGTTGCCGTAGCCGGACGGTGCGCGCGAGGTGGGGTAGAGCCGGCAGCGCGGCCGAGTGCACACCCGGAGGTGGCGGGCATGTCGTCTGAACCTCGCATCCAGGCTTTCTTCGACGATCCCACCAGTACGGTCACTTACCTCGTGTCCGACACGGCGTCCGGTGAGGCGGCGGTGATCGACCCGGTGCTGGACTACGACCACCGCACCGGCAAGGTCTCGACCGCCTCGGCCGATCGCGTGCTCGATGCCGCGCGCCAGGAGGGCCTGGCGATCACCTGGATCCTCGAGACGCACGCCCACGCGGACCACCTTAGCGCCGCACCCTGGTTCGCGGAACGCACCGCTGCGCGCATCGCCATCGGCGAACGCATCCGCGAAGTGCAGGGCATCTTCCGTGAGGTATTCAACCTCGACGACGTTTCGGGTGAAGGCAGCGAGTTCGATCGCCTGTTGCGTGATGGCGAGACGTTCGCCATCGGCGGGTTGACGGTGGAAGTCCTGCACACGCCGGGTCACACGCCGGCGTGCGTGTCCTATCGCATCGGCGATGCCGTGTTCGTCGGCGACACGCTGTTCATGCCCGACTACGGCACCGCGCGGGCAGACTTTCCGGGCGGCGATGCACGCACGCTCTACCGCTCCATCCGGCGCCTCCTGGCGCTGCCGCCGCAGACGCGGCTCTTCATGTGCCACGACTACAAGGCGCCGGGGCGCGACCACTACGCCTGGGAAACGACGGTGCCCGAGCAACGCCGGCACAACGTGCACGTGCACGACGGCGTGAGCGAAGACGAATTCGTCGCCATGCGCCAGCAGCGTGACACCACGCTTGCCGCGCCGACGCTGCTGTTGCCTTCGATACAGGTCAACATCCGGGCGGGGCGGCTGCCCGGGCCGGAAGCCAACGGGGTGAGCTACCTGAAGATTCCGCTTCGCCTCGCCTGACGTCCGGGCGCCGGATCTCCCGGGCGGGCGGGCCGGGCCGGATGCACCCGAGCGCGGTGCGCTAGAGTGCGTTCCGGAGGATCAGAACGTGAAAGCAGCCTACATCACCCATCCGAGCTTCATGCGGCACGAGATGGGGGAGCACCATCCCGAATGCCCGGAGCGGCTGGCGGTGATCGCCGATCGCCTGCTGGCGCGCGGCGTACTCGACTGCATGGACGAGTTCGAGGCGCCCCAGGCGACTTTCGAGCAGATCGACCGCGCGCACGAGATGCGCCACTACTACGAGCTGAAGGCGGCAGCGCCCGACGAAGGCTACGTCAACGTCGACCCCGACACGGCGATGAATCCGCACACCTGGACCGCCGCGCTGCACGCGGCGGGTGCGGCCGTGCTGGGTGCCGAGCTGGTCGCGAGCGGGCGCTACCAGCGCGCGTTCTGCGCGGTGCGCCCGCCCGGGCATCACGCGTTGAGTGGCCAGGCGATGGGGTTCTGCTTCTTCAACAACGTCGCGATCGGCGTGATGCACGCGCTCGAGGAGCTGGGCATGCAGCGCGTGGCGCTGATCGACTTCGACGTGCACCACGGCAACGGCAGCGAGGACATCCTGGCCGGCGACGAGCGCGTGCTGATGGTCTCCACGTTCCAGCAGCAGCTGTACCCGTTCAACGGCGAGCAGGCGCTCGGGCCCAACATGTGCAACGTGGGGCTGCCTCCGTACAGCGACGGCGCGCTGCTGCGTGCGGCGGTCACCGAACGCTGGCTGCCGGCGTTGCGGGCGTTCGCGCCGCAGATGCTGTTCGTCTCGGCGGGTTTCGACGCGCACCGGGAGGACGACATGAGTCATCTCGGCTGGCGTGACGAGGATTACGCATGGGTGAGCCGCGAGATCGCGCGCTTCGCCGACGAGGCGTGCGAAGGGCGCATCGTGTCGACCCTCGAGGGTGGGTACCACCTGCCCGCGCTGGCGCGCTGCGTCGAGCTGCACCTGCGCGCGCTGCTGCTGCTCGACTGAGAACCCGTGAACGGCCGCTGGCGATGCAAACCATGCACGGGCTGACGGCGCTGTTCGATCCGGCCAGCATTGCGCTGATCGTCGAACCCGGCCAGTCCCCGGCCTGGATTGCCGAACTCGGGCGCCAACTCGGGCAGGCCAAGGCGCCGTGTCGCCGCGTCGTGCTCGGCGAGCCGCTGGAGGGCGCGGGCGAGGCGGGCTGTGATCTCGCCGTGATCGCGGTGGGTGGCGCGCACGAAGTCGAGGCGCTGCGGGCGGCGGCCGGGCTGCGCGCGCGGGGGGCCGTGCTGCTGGGCGGCGATGCGACAGCCGAGCGTAGCGCGGCACTGGTGACGATCGCGCGCGAGGCGCGCATCCGCCTGCTGGGGCCGGCCACGCTCGGGTTCGTGCGTCCGCCGCGTGCCCTGAACGCGGGGCGCATGGGAGACCTTCCGCCGGCCGGCAACGTTGCGCTGGTCACGCAATCGGGCGTGCTGGGTGGTGCGATCCTCGACTGGGCCGGCGGCACGCAGATCGGTTTCTCGCTGGCGGTGTCGCTGGGCGCGGAAGCCGACGTGGACGTCGGGCAGGTGCTCGACTTCCTCGCCAGCGACCCGGCCACCCGGGCAGTGGTGGTCTACCTCGAGGCGGTACGCGAATCGCGCAGGTTCATGAGCGCGCTACGCGCGCTGGCCACGGTCAAGCCGGTGGTGGTGCTCAAGGGCGGGCGCGACGCGGCGGTGCGCCAGGGCGCGCGCACCCATTCCGGCGCGATCGTCGCCGGCGACGCGGTCTATTCGGCAGCGCTGCGGCGTGCAGGCGCCGTGCAGGTCCGACTGTTCACACAGCTGTTCACCGCGGTGCGCTACCTCGCGTCGCGCAACTGGCCGATCGGCAAGCGACTGGCGGTAGTCACCAACGGCAACGGGCCTGGGGTGCTGGCGGCCGACCAGGCATTCTTCCAGAACATCCGCCTGCCGTCGTTTACTGCACCGACGCTGCGCCGCCTGAGCGACGCGCTGCCGCAGCTGGAGATCACCAATCCGCTGAACCTCGGCACGTCGGCCGACGCCGATGCCTACGCCGCCGCGATCGAGTCGATCGCCTACGACCCCGAGTGCGACGCGATGCTGGTGATGATGTCGCCGTGCTCGGGCGTGCCGGCCGAGGCGATTACCGAGCGTGTGGCCGCAACCGCACGCACGCTGGTCAAGCCGCTGTTCGCCTGCTGGCTGGGCGACAACTCCACGCGAGCGCTGCGCGGGCACCTCGATGCTGCCGGCGTGCCGGTGTTCCGCACGCCCGAGGCGGCGGTCGATGCCTTCTCGACGGTGGCCACGTTCTACCAGAATCAGCTGCTGCTGCAGCAGGTGCCGACCTCGCTGTCGGAGATGGAACCGCCCGACCTGCAGGCGGCGCATCGCGCGATCGACAAGGCGCTGGCCGATGGCCACGAGGCGATGACCGAGATCGCCTCGAAGGCGCTGCTGTCGGCGTTCCACGTGCCGGCCAACTGCACCGTGCTGGCGCGAAGCGGGGCCGAGGCGGTCAAGCTGGCCACGCAGATCGGCTACCCGGTGGCGATGAAGGTGAGCTCGGCCGACATCACGCACAAGAGCGACGTCGGCGGCGTGGTACTGAACGTGCGCAACGCCACCGAGGTGCGCCGCCAGTACGCGGAGATCCTGAGGTCGGTACGCGCAGCGCGGCCACAGGCCCACATCGAGGGCGTCACGCTGCAGGCGATGAAGTCGGGTCGCCATGGTCGCGAGCTCTACGTCGGCGTCTTCCGCGACCGGCTGTTCGGCCCGGTGATCGCGTTCGGCGCGGGCGGCACCGGGGTCGAGGTGATGCGCGACGCCACGCTCGAGTTTCCGCCGCTCAACAGCTTCCTGGCGCGCAGCATGATCGCGCGCACGCGTGTTGCACAGACGCTGGGTGCGTTCCGCGGGGCGCCTGCGATCGACGTCGAGGCGCTGGTACGCCTGCTGGTGCGCGTCTCGGAGATGGTGTGCGAGTTGCCACAGATCGCCGAGATGGACATCAACCCGATCATCGCCGACGGCACCGCGGTGGTGGCAGTGGACGGGCGCATCGTGCTCGATCGCGAAATGCCACGCGCCTGGTCGCCTGGCGGTGCGCACACGCGGCAGCGCTACGGGCACATGGCGATCATGCCGTACCCGGCGCACATGCTCGGGGAGCGCGCGCTGCGTGACGGGCGCTGGTACACGATCCGCCCGATTCGCGCCGAGGACGGCGAGCGCCTGCAGCGATTCGTGCGCGGCCTGTCGGAGCAGTCGCGCTACTTCCGCTTCATCTCCACGTTGACCGAGCTCACTCCGCGCATGCTCGCCCGCTACACGCAGATCGACTACGACCGCGAGCTGGCGCTGGTTGCGTCGCTCCGGGCCGATGACTCGGAGTCCGGCGACGAGGAGGCGCTGATCGGGGTGGTGCGCTATCTGCTCAATCCCGACGGCGAGACCTGCGAGTTCGCGATCGCGGTCGACGATCGCTTCCACGGACAGGGCCTCGGCACGACGCTGATGCAGTCGATCATCGACGCCGCCCGCGACAAGGGGCTGAAGCGCATCGAAGGGTACGTGCTGGCGATCAATGCGCCGATGATCGGGCTGATGCGGGCGCTGGGGTTCAGGATCGAGACCGACGCCGACGATCCGGCGCTCAAGCGGGTCTGGCGGCCGCTCGACTGAGGTCGTCGGTGCGTTGGCGCATCGCGGCGTGCATTTGGAGGGTGCCGGTTGCGCACGCGCGGCCTGTGCGCAGCGATGGTTGCGCCGGTCGGTGCATCGCACCGACTTCCCTCGCTGCTCGCCGCGGGCCGGCGCTGCGAGCATCGGAGGGCACCCCCGCGAAGCGGGGGCAAGCACTGTAGCGCCCGTGGGCGGCGGCGTGTTCCTTTGCCCCGCGCCAAGCGATGCGTCAGGACTCGCGGTGGTACGCCGTGACGCGCTCGACTTCCGCCTTCGAGCCGAGGAACACCGCGACCCGCTCGTGCAGCTTCGTCGGCACGATCTCCATGATGCGCTGGTGTCCGTTGGTGGCGGAGCCGCCGGCCTGCTCGACCAGGAACGCCATCGGGTTGGCTTCGTAGAGCAGGCGCAGCTTGCCCGGTTTGGACGGATCGCGCTTGTCGCGCGGGTACATGAAGATGCCGCCGCGGCACAGCGTGCGGTGCACGTCGGACACCATCGACGCCACCCATCGCATGTTGAAGTCGACGCCGCGAGGCCCGTCGCGGCCGGCCAGCAGCTCGTCGATGTAGCGCCTGACCGGCGGCTCCCAGTGGCGAGCGTTCGACGCGTTGATCGCGAACTCGCGCGTCTGCTCGGGTACCTGCATGCGCTCGACGGTGAGCCACCAGCTGCCGATCTCCTTGTCGAGCGTGAAGCAGGCCACGCCGTCGCCGACGGTCAGCACCAGCAGCGTGGCCGGACCGTACACCGCATAGCCGGCGGCCAGCTGGCACGTGCCGGGCTGCAGGAAGTGCTCCTCGCGCGGCTCGGCCACGCCTTCGGGGAGCCGAAGCACCGAGAAGATGGTGCCGATCGAGACGTTGACGTCGATGTTGGAGGAACCGTCGAGCGGGTCGAACAGCAGCAGGAACTCGCCCTTCGGATAGCGGTTGGGGATCTCGTACGGATGGTCCAACTCCTCGGAGGCCATCGCGGCGAGGTTGCCGCCCCACTCGTTGGCCTCGAGCAACGCCTCGTTGGCGATCACGTCGAGCTTCTTCTGCACCTCGCCCTGCACGTTGCACGAACCGACTTCGCCGAGCACGCCGTCGATGCCGCCGCGCGACACCGCGTAGCCGATGCGCTTGCAGGCGCGCGCCACCACCTCGAGCAGCAGGCGCAACTCGGCGGGGATCAGTCCCTTCTCGCGCTGTTTTTCGACCAGGTACTGGGTGAGGCTGATGCGGGAACTCATGAGGGCTCCTGTTCGGCGATGGGTCAGGCGGCGAGCGCCTTGTCGACGATCTCGCGCACGTCGGCAGACAGCCGTTCGTGCGCAGCCACCTGTCCGAGCGCCGCGCGCATCGCCGCCTGCCGCTCGGGCGTGAACTTGCGCCAGCGGTCGAGTGCGCGAGCCAGGCGCGCAGCCACTTGCGGGTTGATTGCGTCGATCGCGAGCACCTGCTCGCGCCAGAACGCGTAGCCCGAACCGTCTCCGGCATGGAACTCGGCCAGGTTACCGTTGCAGAAGCTACCCACGAGTGCGCGCACCCGGTTGGGGTTGCGTACGGAGAATGCCGGGTGCGCGAGCAGCCCGCGCACCCGCTCGATCACCGGCGCGTCGCCCGGATGCCGGTGCATCGTCGCCTGCATCGAGAACCACTTGTCGAGCACGAGTGGCTCGCCGGCGAACATCTGCGCGAAGCGGGCCAGCGCCGCTTCGCGCTCCGGCGCGCCGGTGCGCAACAGCGCGTGCAGCGCGCCGACGCGATCGGTCATGTTGTCGGCGCGTTCGAATTGCCCGGCGGCCGCGGCGATCGCCTGCGGTGACTGCGTCTCGACCCACCAGGCGAGCGCCGTGTTCTTCAGCGCGCGACGCCCCGCGGCCGCAGGTTCGGGTGCGTACGGCGCGTCGTCGCGCAATGCCGCCCACGCCGGCTGCCAGGCGTCGGACAGCAGGTCGGCCACACAGCGGCGCAGCGCATTGCGCGCGGCGCGCAATGCTGCCGGATCGACCACCGGCAACTGCTCGGCGATGAAGCCCTCCGAGGGAAGCACCAGCACCTGATCGCGGAACGCCGGATCGAGCGACGCGTCAGCGAGCAGCCGGCCGAGTGCCTCGGCCAGCGGTGTGCAGCGTCTCGCCGGATCGGCACCGTCGACGATCGCCAGCACGCAATCGACCGCCAGGCGCTGGGCGGCTTCCCAGCGGTTGAACGGATCGCTGTCGTGCGCGGCCAGGAACGCGAGTTGCGTGTCGTCGTAGTCGAATTCGATCACGACCGGTGCGGAGAAATCGCGCCCGAGCGACGGGATCGGTGCCGCTGCCAGGCCGTCGAACGCGAACGTGTGGCGCGCCATGGTGAGTTCGAGCACGGCGGTGTGCCCACCGGTGCCGGTTTCGGCGCGCGGCGTGACCGGATGAAAGCCGCCGTCGCGTTGCTCCGAGATGCGCAGCGTGCAGTCGTTGCCGTCGCGGCCGACCAGCCCGACCGCGAGCGGGATGTGGAACGGCGCCTTGACCGGCTGGCCGGGCGAGGGCGGGCAGTGCTGCTCCAGTTCGAGCAGGTAACGGCCCGACGCTGCGTCGTAGCTGCCGCGCGCGCTCACGCGCGGCGTGCCGGCCTGCGAGTACCAGCGGCCGAACTGGGCCAGCTCGACGCCGTTGGCGTCGCCGATCGCGGCCACGAAGTGGTCGCAGGTGACCGCCTGTCCGTCGTGACGCCGGAAGTACAGGTCCATGCCGCGGCGAAAACCCGCGCGCCCGACCAGCGTCTGCAGCATGCGGATCACCTCGGCGCCTTTCTCGTACACGGTCACGGTGTAGAAGTTGTTGATCTCCTGGTAGCTGTCGGGACGGATCGGATGCGCCATCGGGCCGGCATCCTCGGGAAACTGCGCGGCGCGCAGCACGCGCACGTCCTCGATCCGCTTGACCGCGCGCGCGCTGGCGGCGGCCGCCGAAGTGGCGCTGCGCGCGGCCAGCATGTCGGCGGAGAACTCCTGGTCGCGGAAGACCGTCAGGCCTTCCTTCAGCGTGAGCTGGAACCAGTCGCGGCAGGTGACGCGATTGCCGGTCCAGTTGTGGAAGTACTCGTGCCCGACCACCGACTCGATCGCGGCGAAATCCTGGTCGGTGGCGATGCGCGGATTGGCGAACACGTACTTCGCGTTGAAGATGTTCAGCCCCTTGTTCTCCATCGCCCCCATGTTGAAGTCGCTCACCGCGACGATCATGAAGCGATCGAGGTCGAGCTCGAGGCCGAAGCGCTCCTCGTCCCAGCGGATCGCGCGCACCAGCGACTCCATCGCGTGGCCCGTTCGGTCCTCGTTACCCGGTTCGACCCACACCTGAAGCAGCACCTCGCGGCCCGAGCGGGTGCGCAGCATGCGCTCGGTCGGCGTCAGCCGGCCGGCCACCAGCGCGAACAGGTAGCTCGGCTTCGGGAACGGGTCTTGCCAGGTGGCCCAGTGCCAGCCCCGCCGGTCGGTGCCGTCAGGGTCGGTATCGGCGCAATCGCCTGCTTCGATGAGGTTGCCGTTGGACAGCAGCACCGGACACTGGTCGCGTCGCGCGCGCAGCGTGACGGTGAAGCGTGCCATGACGTCGGGCCGATCGGGGAACCAGGTGATGCGCCGGAAGCCTTCGGCTTCGCACTGGGTGAAGAAATTGTCGTTCGAGACGTACAGGCCGCTCAGCGACGTGTTGGCCGCCGGCGCGATGCGGCAAACGGTGGCGAGCTCGAAGCGATCGGGCACTTCCGGGATCACCAGGGTGCCGGCGTGCAGTCGGTACGACGACGAAGCGAGCGCCCGGCCGTCGACGAGCAGGTCAACCAGCGACAGCCCTTCACCGTTCAGGACCAGGGGTGCCGGCTTGCCGTCGGCCGGATGGAAGGCGGGATTGCGGCGCAGGCGCAATGTGGCATGCACGCGGGTGTCTTCCGGGTCGAGATCGAGCGCGAGGCGAACCTCGTCGACCAGGAAAGCTGGCGGCGTATAGTCGACACGTCGAATCGTGACGGGCTGGTCCGTGCGCATGTCCTGAACCGGTAGGGAATTGATTCATTGTAAGCGGTCGGAGAGGGTGGGCCGTCCGCTTGCCCAGTGGAGTCGCGGAGGCAATCGTGGGCGCGATGTGGCGGTGGCTTGCGGGCGTGGCGGGACTGGCGGTGCTGCTGGCGGGATGTGCGACGCCGCTGCGCGGCCAGCTGACCGCCTTTCACGAATGGCCGGCCGATGCGCCACGCACCTACCGCTTCGTGCGCACCGACGCGCAGCGTGACAGCCTCGAGCAGGCGGCCTGGGAGAAGGTATTGCGCGCCGAACTGGCGCGAGCCGGCTTCCGGGAAGACCCTTCGCCGCGTTTCGCGATCGGGTTCGATTACCGCGTCGTCCGGCACCTGAGCCGCGTGGTCGACACCTATGCCGGCGTACATCCGTATTTCTGGTGGGGCGCCTGGGGCCCGCACGGCGGCATGAGCATCGGCGGGCCGCTGTGGTGGGGCCCGGGCTGGTATCCGGTGGAGCGTGACGTTTCCTGGCACGAGTACCGGCTGCGCATGGAGATCGAGGATCTCGCGACGAAGCCGGCACGGCGCGTCTACGAAGGCACCGCGGTCAGCGAGGGCGGCGGCTCCGCGCCCGCGGCCGTGCTGCCGCTGCTGGCGCGCGCCGTTCTCGGCGACTTTCCGGGACCGAGCGGCGTCACGCGGCGGGTCGAGGTGCCGGTCGACGAAGCGCCGTAGCGCGCGGCTGCGGCGCTTCCCGCGGCGTCACTTCACCACGCGCGGACGCCACCAGTTGGGTTCGACCCACTCGAACTCGCCCGTTTCGTGCAGCCGGTTGGCCAATTCCAGCGCGGGCAGGCCGGGTGCCGATTCCACCAGCCAGGTCCGGCCTTCGGGGTCGTTCGCGCGCACCGGCTTCAGGCCGGCCGCCACCAGGCGCTCGCGTGCGCGCTGCAGGTCCGTGTCGCGCAGCCGCACGATCACGCCCCCGGGCAACGCACGCGGTGCACCGCCTGCGTCGCGAAACACCGGCGAAGCGCCAGCGGGAAGCGTGTCCGTGCTCTTTTCGACGCTGTCGCGCTGCCGCAGCGGCGAGGCCTGACGGCCCGCGCGACCGGCGCCGGTCGACGGCTCGGTGGGCCTCGCGCCAGGTCCGCTGCGCGGTGCCTGGCCGGCAAAGTCGGCAACCAGTTCGCGGTCGACGTGCAGCGGCCGGCGCACGCCACGGTCGTACCACCAGGCGGTCGGCGCAGCGCGCGCGTCGCGCGCCTGCGCAGCAGGCTTGCGTGCGACGGGCCGGCGTTGGGCGTCGGGCACGTCGGCGCCGACCGACTCGCGCGCAGGCGCGGCACCGGCGTGCACCGCGCCCGTGTGCATCGCGAGGGCCAGCGCGGCCAGCAGCATCGACAGGCCTGGCTTCATCATCGCCCCCACAACGTCAGGCTCCAGGAGTTCCATTGCCCGGCATCGCCACCAATCCGGTCGGCGACCCTCAGCGCCCAGGTGCCCTGCGAGGGCTCGTCCAGGTGGCGCACCGATCCGAACGTCCAGCCGTTGTAGGCGCCGCAATCATCGGCGAGGCCGTCGCCGTCGGCGTCGCACAGGCGCTCGCTGGCCAGCACGCTGACCAGGCCCGACGGGCTGGTCAGCTCGATGCGCAGGTCGCCGCTGAAGTCGTGCGTAGCGCTGAAGCGCACCTCGACGAACTCGATCTGGTTGATCGCGCAGCGGCTCGCGTCGACTTCGACCTGGTCGATGCGGCCCGCGGCATCGCCATCGGGAACGGCCAACGGGAACGGCGCGCCGGGGCCGCGCGCAAAGTCGCAGCGCTGCAGCGACGCGCTGCCGCCCACCGAGGCCCAGTTGCGCGCGAGCAGCACGGCCTGTTCCGCGTCGGCCACGCCGAAGCCGTACTTCGGATTGAACGGAAGGCCCGGCAGGGCCGCACTCGTGACCCACCCGGCATCGGCGGAATCGTTCTGGCGCGCGCTGTGGGCGAGGATCAACCGGACGTCGCGCCAGGTGAGGTCGGGCCGCTCCTGCAGCATCAGCGCCACGACGCCGCTCACCATCGGCGTGCTGGCGGACGTGCCCGAGACGTCCGCGTAGCCGTTGCCCGGCGCCGTCGTGGTGATGGCCGGACGGCCCGAGTTGCCCGACGGCCCGCAGACCAGCACGTTCGCGCCCGGCTCGGCATAGAAGGGCGCCTTGCCCAGGTCGTCGACCGCGCAGATGGCGTTCACGCCGAACTGGTTGACGTAGCCGTCGAAATTGGCGTTGTCGTCGTAGGCGCAGCCTTGCGATCCGACCATGAAGCAGCCGCCGTTACCGGCCGGAAAGACGTAGACGGACCCCTTGCCGTCGCGGCCCTCCTCGATGCCCGCGCGGATCGCGTTGACATAACTGGCTTCGGCCGCGTGCAGCAGCCCGTCGTCCGGCGAACCCCAGCTGTTGTTGTAGACACCGGTGACCGCGCTGTCCTGGCCGAGCGCGTTGGCGATGTCTGCGTTGGTATTGGTCGACAGGGGGTTGTAGGCGCCCAGGCGAGCACGTGGCGCCACGCCGGCGCCGCCCGCCGCATTGCCGTCGCGCGCGAGCACGATGCCGGCCACCTTCGTGCCGTGGTCGTCGGTTTCCTCGCAGGGCAGCGGGGCACTGCCTGCCGCGGCACCAGGTCGATAGTCGAACCACGCAGCGAGGTTCGGGGCGAGGTCCTCGTGCACGGTTTCGATCGCGTCGTCCACGATCGCCACCCGTACGCTTTCGCCCTTTGAGGGCTGCAGCAGCCAGGCAAGCAGCGCACGCACGTCCTCGCCCACCGTACCGCCGTTCTGGCCGGTGTTCTGCAGGTGCCATTGCTGGCCGAGCAACGGGTCGGGCCCGTTGCGCAGATCGGGTGGCCCGTCGGGATAGGTGAAGAAGCACCCCCCGCCGCCTCCGCCGCCGCAGGCGGCCAGCAGCGCGCACACGGCAAGCACGCAGAGCGCCCCCAAGGGGCGCGGCATCGGACGTTTCATGGAGCGTTCAAAAAAAAGGCCGCGCCAGGCGCATCGACCCGAATCGTACCCGGTTTGCGGCAATGCAAGATAGCGGGCGCGTTCAGCGGCTGCGGCATGGACGGTCACCGTGTACGATCGCATCGCTTCCCGCGCGCGGCTCTTTCTGCGCTTCGACCCCCCTCGTGCCGGTTCCACAGATGCGCCGAATCCAATCGCTTCTCGTTGCAAACCGTTCCGAAATTGCCATCCGCGTGATGCGCGCTGCCGCGGAAATGGGGATGCGCACGGTAGCCGTCTATTCGCACGAGGACCGTTTCGCGCTGCACCGCTTCAAGGCCGACGAAAGTTACCTGGTGGGCGAGGGGCGCAAGCCTTTGCAGGCCTACCTGGACATCGAGGACATCCTGCGCATCGCACGCGCGGCCCGGGTCGACGCGATCCATCCCGGCTACGGCTTCCTGTCCGAGAACCCGGACTTCGCGCGCGCCTGCGCGGCGGCCGGCATCGATTTCGTGGGCCCGACGCCGGAGGTGATGACCACGCTGGGCAACAAGGTGGCCGCGCGTGCCGCGGCGATGGCTGCCGGTGTACCGGTGATGCCGGCCACCGGACCGCTGCCGGCCGACCCCGCCGAGGCGCGCCGGCTGGCCGAGGGCGTCGGCTATCCGTTGATGCTCAAGGCAAGCTGGGGCGGCGGCGGGCGCGGCATGCGGGTGATCGAATCCCCGGACGACCTCGACGCGCAGCTCGACGTGGCGCGGCGCGAGGCCGGCGCCGCCTTCGGCAACGACGAGGTCTATCTCGAGAAGCTGGTGCGCCGTGCGCGGCACGTCGAGGTGCAGGTGATCGGCGATCGGCACGGCAACCTGGTGCACCTGTTCGAGCGCGACTGCTCGGTGCAGCGGCGCAACCAGAAGGTGGTCGAGCGCGCACCGGCACCGTACCTGTCGCCAGGCGGCCGCGACGAGCTGTGCGAGGCCGCGCTGCGTCTCGCGCGCGCGGTGGGCTACACGCACGCCGGCACGGTCGAGTTCCTGGTGGACGCGGATACCGGCCGCTTCTACTTCATCGAGGTCAATCCGCGCATCCAGGTCGAGCACACGGTCACCGAGCAGGTCACCGGCATCGACATCGTCAAGGCGCAACTGCGCATCAGCGAAGGTGCGCGCATCGGCGATGCCGACTGCCCGGTGCCGGCGCAGGCCGACATCCGCCTGAACGGCCATGCGCTGCAATGCCGGATCACCACCGAGGATCCGGAGAACAACTTCACGCCCGACTACGGGCGCATCACCGCCTACCGCAGCGCGGCCGGCTTCGGACTGCGGCTGGACGGCGGCACCGCGTACAGCGGCGCGGTGAGCAC
>CAZBTE010000034.1:0-13108 GCA_964494665.1 uncultured Limnobacter sp. | reverse complement strand
CTGCGCCTGGCGCGCGGCTTCACGAAGCGCGATGCGATCATCAAGTTCGAGGGCTGCTACCACGGCACCGGCGACAGCCTGCTGGTGAAGGCGGGGTCGGGGGCGCTCGCGTTCGGCACGCCGAGCTCGGCCGGCGTGCCCGACGACCTCGCCAGGCACACGCTGGTGGCGCAGTACAACGACCTGGGCAGCGTCGAGGCGCTGTTCGCCGCGCATGGCGCAGGCATCGCCTGCGTGATGGTCGAGCCGATTCCGGGCAACATGAACCTGATCCTGCCGGCGCCGGGATTCCTCGCCGGGCTGCGTGAGTTGTGCACGAAGCACGGCGCGCTGCTGGTCTTCGACGAGGTGATGTCGGGCTTCCGGGTCGCGCTGGGCGGCGCGCAGCAGACCGTCGGCGTGGTGCCCGACCTGTCGGTGTTCGGCAAGGTGATCGGCGGCGGCATGCCGGTTGGCGCGATCGGCGGACCGGCGGCAGTGATGGAGTTGATGGCGCCGCTCGGCCCGGTCTACCAGGCCGGCACGCTGTCGGGCAATCCGATTGCGATGGCCGCGGGCCTGGCGACGATGGACCTGATCGTCGAACCCGGCTTCTTCGAGCGGCTCGGCGCCGGCTGCGCGCGCCTGGTCGACGGACTGAACGCGGCCGCGCGCGAGGCCGGCGTGGCGCTGTGCGCGCAGCATCGTGGCGGCCTGGCGGGGCTGTACATGCTGGCCGCGCCGCCGGCCAGCTTTGCGCAGGTGCAGGCGCAGGACGTCGAACGCTTCAAGCGCTTCTACCACCTGATGCTCGACGAAGGCGTCTACCTGCCGCCGTCGCCGGTCGAGGCGTTCTTCTTCTCCGGCGCGCACACCGACGTCGATGTCGACGCGACGCTGGCGGCGGCGCGGCGTGCGCTTGCCGCGGTCGCGTGACGCGGGCCGCGGCATGAGCGGCGCCACTCCAGCCGCGAGAAGCACGCCGTCGTGGCTGCCGGTGCTGCTGTTCGGCTGCGCCATCCTGGTCGTCTCCACCGGCGTGCGCTCGTCGTTCGGGTTGTTCCTGCCCGAGATGACGCAGGCGCGCGGCTGGTCGCGCGAGACGTTTTCGTTCGCGATCGCGCTGCAGAACCTGATGTGGGGGCTGGGCGGTTCGTTCCTCGGCGCGATGGCCGACAAGTACGGTTCGTTGCGCACGTTGCTGCTGGGTGGCGTGCTCTACGTGTTGGGTTTCCTCGGCATGGCCTTCGCCGAAACCGGTACCACGCTGTCGCTGTCTGCCGGCCTCGTGATGGGCCTGGCGATCGGCGGTACCTCGTTCGGCATCATCCTCGCCACGCTGGGGCGGGTGGTGCCGGCCGAGCAGCGCAGCTTCGCGTTCGGCATCGGCGTGGCGGCCGGCTCGTTCGGGCAGTTCCTGTTCCTGCCGCTGGCGGGCAAGCTGATCGCCGCGCTCGGATGGCAGCAGGCGCTGCTGGTGCATGCGGCGATCGTCGCCGCGATCCTGCTGCTGGCCTGGGGTGTGCGCGGCGAAGACGGCGCGGCGTCACGCGCGGGCCAGGTGCGCCTGGTCGATGCGCTGCGCGGTGCGATCGCCGATCGCAGCTTTCACCTGCTGTTCTGGGGGTACTTCGTCTGCGGCCTGCAGGTGGTGTTCATCCAGCTGCACCTGCCGGCGTACCTGATCGACAAGGGCATGTCGGCCAACATCGGCGCGGCCGCGGTCGCGCTGATCGGGCTGTTCAACGTGGTGGGGTCGTTCAGTGCCGGCGTGCTGGGTCAGAGGCTGTCGCGCAAGTGGCTGCTGGCGGCCATCTACGTCGCGCGCTCGGTGGTGATCGGCCTGTTCCTGCTGGCTCCGCTCGGTGCGACTTCGGTCTACCTGTTCAGCGCGGCGATCGGACTGTTGTGGCTGTCCACGGTGCCGCTCACCAACGCGCTGATCGGCCAGCGCTGGGGCGTGCAGCATCTGGGCCTGCTGGGCGGCGTGGTGTTCTTCGGCCACCAGATCGGCAGCTTCCTCGGCGCCTGGCTCGGCGGCCGCTTCTTCGACGTGTTCGGCAACTACGACTACGCGTGGGCGATGGTGATCGCGTTCGGCGCGTTCGCGGCGCTGGTGCACGCGCCGATCGACCAGCGCCCGCGCGCTGCGGTGCGCGCGGCAGCGCCGGCCTGAGGCGCAACAAGCGACGGATCGCAGCGGGCGACGCTCAGCCGGTGATGATCGGCCGCAGCGTCTCGACCTCATCGACGATGAAGTCGAAGAACGCGGCCACCGGCGGTGTGTGGCGCAGGTCGGGGTGCACCAGTACGCGCCAGATTCGCGCGAGCTCGGGGATCGGCCCCAGCACGCGCACCAGCTCCGGCTCCGCATCGCCGAGCGCAGTGGGCAGCGGGGCGATGCCGATGCTCGCGCGCACCGAGTTCAGCAGGCCGAGCACGCTGTCATTGCGGGCGACGATGCGTGCGTCGGGTGCGACCTGGCGCAGCCACTTCGCCGCGCGGTGCTCCGACATCGACTCGTCGAACCCTGCCAGCGCGTGTCGCCCGAGATCCTCCACGCGCTCCGGCTTGCCGTGCCGCTCGACATACTTGCGGCTCGCGTACACCGCCCACAGCGAGTCGCCGATCTTGCGGCCGATCAGCACGCCGTCGTCGGTGTCGCCGGAGCGCAGCGCGACGTCGGCCTCGCCTTTCGAAAGGTCTAGGTAGCGGTCGCTCATCGCGAACTCGACCTCGAGTCCCGGATAGCGTGCGCGGAGACGATCGAGCAGCGGCGACGCCGTGATCCGGTTCATCAGCGGTTCGGGACAGGTGACGCGAACGATCCCGACCGCCTGACGTCGCGACACCTCGACGCGCTCCTCGAAGGCCTGCACTGCCTGCTCGATGCGCTGCGCACCCGACAGCAGCGACTCGCCGAAGGCGGTCAATCGGTAGCCGGTCGTCAGCCGTCTGACCAGTGGCTGCCCGATACGCTGTTCGAGCTCGCCGAGCCGGCGCTGCACCGTCGACTGGTTGACCTTCAGCGCGCGCGCTGCAGCCAGCGTGCTGCCATGGCGTGCAACGGCGAGGAAGTACCGCAGGTCGTTCCAGTCGAACACGGGAGGGCTCTGCAGTTCTGCTGCCCCATTATGCAGTTTCCGTGGCTTCTCGGGGGAGGATGACACGCCTAGTCTGGACACGCATCGCCGCTGCGGCGTTTTTCAGGAGAGCACTGCCATGACCCCTGCCCATGCCATCGATCCGGCCGCATTCAAGGCAGCGCTGCGCGAACAGTGGAACGAGTCCGCCGAGGGATGGAACGCGCACGGTCCGCAGATCCGCGCCTGGCTGGCCCCCGCCACGGAGGCCATGCTCGAGCTGGCTGCGGTCGGCCCGGGCTCACGCGTACTCGACGTTGCCGCCGGCGCTGGCGACCAGACGCTCGAAATCGCGCAGCGTGTCGGCCCCGAGGGCTACGTGCTGGCGACCGACCTGTCGCCGGCGATCCTCGCGCTGGCGCAACGCAACGTCGCGAGCGCCGGCTGGGGCAACGTCGACACGCAGGTCGTCGACGGCGAACACCTGCCGGTCGAATCCGCGAGCTTCGACGCCGCGGTGTGCCGGCTCGGCCTGATGTTCTTCCTCGACCCGCTGCAGGGGCTGCGCGAGATGCATCGGGCGCTGCGCCCTGGCGGTCGCACGTGCACGCTGGTGTTCTCGCGGCCCGAGCGCAACCCCTGCGTGACGATCCTGATGTCGACCGCGCTGAAGCACGCGGGCCTGCCGCCGCGCGATCCGTTCCTGCCCGGCGGGCTGCTGAGCCTCGGCAAGCCCGGGCTGGCCGGACAGCTGTTCAGGGCCGCAGGGTTCGGCGACGTCGCGACCACGACGCTGGACGCGCCGTTCCGTCTGCCGTCGGCGAAGCACTACCTGGACTTCGTGCGGACTTCAGCGAGCCCGATCCAGCAGATTCTCGGCCGGCTCGACCAGGCCGCAGCCGATGCGGCGTGGGCGGAGATGGAGCAGCGGCTCGGCGAGTTCTCCATGCCGGATGGGTGGGTGGGGCCCAACGAGCTGTTGCTGACGGTTGGCTCCCGGTGATCGGGAGCCCGGCAACAACGGTTTGCGAAGGCGAAGGCTCAGGGCCGCTCGAACACCGCGGCGATACCCTGGCCGCCGCCGATGCACATCGTGACCAGCGCGTGGCGCCCGCCGGTGCGCTGCAGCTCGTACACCGCCTTGACCGTGATCAGCGCGCCGGTGGCCCCCACCGGATGGCCCATCGAAATCCCCGAGCCGTTCGGGTTGACCTTGGCCGGGTCGAGCCCGAGGTCGCGCGTGACCGCCAGCGCCTGCGCGGCGAATGCCTCGTTGGCTTCGACGAGGTCCAGCTGGTCCGCTTTCAGGCCGGCCTTCTCCAGCGCCTTGCGCGAGGCTGGCACCGGCCCGATGCCCATGTAGGCCGGATCGACGCCGGCGTGCGCGTACGAGACGAGGCGCGCCAGCGGCTTCAGGCCGCGCGCTTCGGCGGTGCGACGCTCCATCAGCACCAGCGCGGCGGCGCCGTCGTTGATGCCCGAGGCGTTGCCCGGCGTCACCGTGCCGTCCTCCTTCAGGAAGGCGGGCTTGAGCTTGCGCATGTCCTCGATCGTCGCGTCGTGACGGATGTGCTCGTCGGTGCCGAAGCTGACCGTGCCCTTGCGCGACTTCAACTCGACCGGCAGGATCTGCGAGGCGAATCGTCCCTCGCGCGTGGCCACCGACGCACGCCGGTGGCTCTCGAGCGCCAGCGCGTCCTGCTCCTCGCGCGAGATTTTCCACTTCTTCGCGATGTTCTCGGCGGTCACGCCCATGTGGATGTTCTGGAACGGGTCGTGAAGCGCGCCGGTCATCATGTCGAGCATGCGCGCATCGCCCATGCGCGCGCCCCAGCGGGCTGCGGGCATCGAGTAGGGGCCGCGGCTCATGACCTCGGCGCCGCCCGCCAGCGCGACGTCGGCATCGCCGAGCAGGATCGCCTGCGCCGCCGAGACGATCGCCTGCATGCCCGAGCCGCACAGGCGATTCAGCGTCATGGCCGGCACGTCGTGCGACAGGCCGCCGTCGAGCGCGGCCACGCGCGCCAGGTACATGTCGCGCGGCTCGGTATTGATCACGTGGCCGAACACGACGTGCTGCACGTCGCCGGCGCCGATCGCTGCGCGCTTGACGGCCTCGCGCACGACCATCGCGCCCAGCTGTGTCGGCGTTTGGTCCTTCAGGCTGCCGCCGAAGGTTCCGACCGCGGTGCGCACCGCGCTGACGACGACGACTTCACGGCTCATGGCGTGCTCCTTCGGAGAAGAATCGGGACAGAACATCGATTGTAGGGCCTGTCGGCACTGCGACCCGCCCGCCAGGCCCTGGCGAGCCGCCACGCTTGGATGCCGATCAGTGCAGCGTGGTGCCGCCGCGACCGCGCCGCGTGCGACCGCGGAACAGTGTCTGCAGCACCCGTGCCGTGCCGAGGTTCACCATCGCCTGGCCGATCGAGTGGGCTTCGTCGGCGGCGATGTCCAGCGTCACGCGGGCGCCGGCGGCGCTCAGGCCGCGATAGGCGCGCTCGGCGTACACCGCCGGCACCAGGCTGTCGAACTCCCCGTGCAGCAGGTGAATCGTCGGCGCGATGCGTTCCCCGGGTGCGATCGGCCGCGCGAGCTGTCCGGCGTACGACACGACGATCGCAGCCAGCGGCGCGTGCGAACGGGCCAGTTCGAGCGCCAGGGTCGCGCCTTGCGAGAAGCCCACCACGATGGTGCGTTCGCCACCGATGCCCGCGGTACGCTGCAGCGCCTCGATGCGTCGCGCGACGGTGTCGCACGCATCGCGGACGCGTGTCACGCGCTCGGCGGCGATCCCGCTGCCGTCGAACCAGTCCTTTCCCCGCTGTGTCGGCGCGGTGCGCAGCGCTTCGAAGACCGCCGCGACGGCGCCGGGAAACTTGAGCTGCCAGGCGATCGCGATCGGCGCGAATGCCTCGGTGCTGGAGCCGGCGCCGTGCAGGAACACCAGCAGGCGCCGCGGCGCCTCGACCGATTGCGGCGGCAGTTCGAGCCAGAGCGGGCTGCCCTGGTCGTTGCTTCGCCCCATGCAGCGCCCTACAAGAAGAAGAACGTGCCGATCCACCAGGCGAGCGCGGCCATCGCCGCCGATGCCGGGATCGTCAGGATCCATGCCCAGACGATATTGCCGGCCAGTCCCCAGCGCACCGCCGAGAACTTCTGCGACGAGCCGACGCCGACGATCGCACCGGTGATGGTGTGGGTCGTAGACACCGGGATGCCGGAGCCCGAGGCGATGAACAGCGTGATCGCCCCGCCGGTCTCGGCACAGAACCCGCCGACCGGCTTGAGCTTGGTGATCTTCTGGCCCATCGTCTTGACGATGCGCCAGCCGCCGAACAGCGTGCCCAGCCCGATCGCGAGGTAGCACGACAGGATGACCCAGTAGGGCGGGTGGGTCTCGGCGGTCGTCGTGGCGCCGGCGGCGATCAGCAGCAGCCAGATGATGCCCATGGTCTTCTGGGCGTCATTGCTGCCGTGGCCCAGGCTGTACAGCGCCGACGACATCAGCTGCAGCCGGCGGAACCAGCGATCGGTTCCACGCGGCGTGGTTCGCATGCACACCCACGAGACCGCCAGCATCAACGCCGAGCCCAGCACGAAGCCGAGCAACGGGGAGACGACGATGAACAGCGCCACCTTCGTGATGCCGCTGCCGATCAGCGAGCCGGCGCCCGACTTGGCCAGCGTCGCGCCGATCATGCCGCCGATCAGCGCGTGCGACGAGCTCGACGGGATGCCGAACCACCAGGTGATGATGTTCCAGGCCAGCGCGCCGACCAGCGCGCCGAAGATCACCACGTGGTCGACCACCACCGGGTCGACGATGCCCTTGCCGACCGTCGCCGCCACCTTCAGTTCGAAGAAGAACAGCGCCAGGAAGTTGAAGGTGGCTGCCCATACCACCGCCTGGTAGGGCTTGAGCACGCCGGTCGACACGATGGTGGCGATCGAGTTCGCCGCGTCGTGGAAACCATTCATGAAATCGAACGCGAGTGCCAGCACCACCAGGAATGCCAGCACCGAGAAGCTGATCTGCAGCGTCGTCATGCGTTCTCGAGTACGACGCCTTCGATGACGTTGGCAACGTCCTCGCACTTGTCCGACACCGCCTCGAGCAGCTCGTAGATTGCCTTGAGCTTGATCAGCTGGCGCACGTCGCCTTCGTCGCGAAACAGCTTGGACATCGCCGAGCGCATCACGCGGTCGGCGTCGGACTCCAGCCGGTCGATCTCGGTGCACAGCTTGAGGATCGCCTCGGCGTTCTCCATGCTGTCGAGCAGGTTGACCGCCGCCTTCACGCGGTCGCAGCACATCTGGTTGATCTCGGCCAGCTGCTGGGCCTCGGGCGAGATGCGCTGCAGGTCGTACAGCATCGCCGACTCGGCCACGTCCTGGACCAGGTCGAGGATGTCGTCCATCTTGGAGATCAGCGCGTGGATGTCGTCGCGGTCGAACGGCGTGATGAAGGTCTTGTGCAGCAGCGTGACCGTCTCGTGCGTGATCTTGTCGGCGTCCTTCTCGGCGCGGTCGATCGCGTCGATGTACTGACGCCGTGCCGCGACGTCGCCGTACTCGTTCATCAGCTGCGCCAGGGCCTGGCTGCCGGCGGCGATGTGCCCTGCGTGCTGGTCGAACAATTCGAAGAAGTTGCCCTCGCGGGGCATCAGGCGTCCGAACATGCTGCGTTCCAGGGTGTGTGGGTGACAGGCAGATCGTGAGGGCTGGGACCGGCGGGGACGGCGGCCCCGGGAGGGGGCGCGGCCCGAAGCGTAACAGAAAAGCGCCTCCCGTCAGCGGCGGATGCACTCCAGGTAGGCGGCGGCGTCGGGCGGTGCATTATCGCGCTGCGAGCGCCACAGCACCTCGCCCAGGCATTCGAGGAGCACGTGCGCGGCCTCGTGCGTCGAGCCGGTGCGCTGCGCCAGGCGCTCGTACTCGGCGCGGATGCCGGGCGGCTGGTCGATCTGCAGCTGCTCGGCCACCGCCAGGTGCAGCGACAGGTGAAGGAAAGGGTTGGTGCGCCCCGATTCGACGCCGAAGTCCGACGCGAGCGCCTGCTCGGGCGCCGCCAGCAGCGCGTGGTATTCGGGGTGCTCGAGGATCCAGTCGAGCGCCATCGCCTCGAGCGGGCTGAGCGGCAGGCGCTCGCCGTGCTTGCGCCAGGTCTCGCAGAAAAAGCGGCGCACATCGTTGCGCGACGGATCGAACATCGTCAGCTTCGTGCGGTGCGGCGGCGCCGCGGCGCGGACTGCGACGCGGGCGCCGGCGTCTTCGGACGATGATCGCACAGGTCGGCGATCGGGCAACGCCAGCATTCCGGCACCAGCGCCTTGCACACGTAGCGGCCGTGCAGGATCAGCCAGTGATGGCAGTCGTGCAGGTATTGCTTCGGGACCAGCCGAAGCAGTCGTCGCTCGACCGCGAGCGGGTTCGCGCCTCGCGCGATGCCGGTGCGGTTGGCCACCCTGAAGATGTGCGTGTCCACCGCCACCGTGGGCTCGCCGAACGCGACGTTGAGCACCACGTTGGCGGTCTTGCGTCCGACGCCAGGCAGGCGCTCGAGCGCTTCGCGCGTGCGCGGCACCTGGCCGTCGTGCTCGGCCACCAGGATCGCGCAGGTCTGCATGACGTGGCGCGCCTTCGTGCGATACAGGCCGATCGTGCGGATGAAGGCGCTCGCCCCTTCCTCGCCCAGCGCGAGCATCTTCGCCGGCGTGTCGGCCACGCGGAACAGCTCGCGCGTGGCCAGGTTGACGCTGCGGTCGGTGGCCTGCGCGGACAGGATCACCGCGACCAGCAACTCGAACGGTGAGCCGTATTCCAGCTCGGTGGTCGGGTGCGGGTTCAGGGCCTGGAGCCGCGCGAAGATCTCGGCGCGCCGCGCGGCGTTCATCGCCGGCCCGGGTCTCGCGGGGAGCCGTGGTTCGCGCGATCGGCGGCCGCGAGTTCGCGCGCCCGGCGCAGCGCCGCTTCGATCACCGCGCGCCGGCGCTGCGCGCCGGAGGCGGCGCTGTCGCGCTCGGCACGCCGACGCGCGAGCCGCGCGTTGCGCGCCTGGTATCGGGCACGCGCAGCGTGCGCATCTTCGTCGCGCCAGGGCAGGGCGTCACGCATCGGAATGCAATCGACCGGACACGGCGCGACGCAGCGCTCGCATCCGGTGCACAGCGCGGCGATCACCGTGTGCATGCGGCGCGGCGCCCCGATGATGGCGTCCACCGGGCATGCCTGGATGCAGCGCGTGCAGCCGATGCACAGCGCCGGATCGATCCAGGCGACGCGGCGCGGTCGTTCGATGCCGCACTCGGGTTCCAGCGGCAACGGTTCGCGCCCGAGCAGGCGGGCCAGCCGGCCGATCGTGGCCTGGCCCCCGGGCGGGCACCGGTTGATTGCCGCCTGGCCGGCGGCGATCGCCTGCGCGTAGGGCGCGCAGCCATCGAAACCGCACTTCGTGCACTGCGTCTGCGGCAGCAGTGCGTCGATCGCGTCGGCGTCGATCACACCACGCGGCGCAGCTTCGTCCGCTGGCGGCTGCTCGCGGCGATGAAGTCGCGCACGTCCGGATAGAGGCGCTCGCGCCAACGGCGCCCGCTGAAGATGCCGTAGTGGCCCGCGCCGGGAGCCGTGATGTGCTTCTTCATCGACGCAGGCAGGTTGGCGCACAGGTCGTGCGCCGCCTTCGTCTGCCCCTGGCCCGAGATGTCGTCGAGTTCGCCTTCGACCGTGAGCAGCGGCACGGTGCGGATGTCCTCGGGCGCGACGCGCCGGTGCACGCCCTCGAACCAGACCCGCCACCGGCCCAGCGGCAGCGCGTAGTCCTGGAACACGGTGCGGATGGTGTCCAGGTAGTACTCGGCCGGCAGGTCGAGCACCGCGTTGTACTCGTCGTAGAAGCGCCGGTGCGTGTCGGCGTCGTCGAGGTCGCCCTTGACCAGGCTCAGGTAGAAGTCCCAGTGCGAGCTCACGTGCCGGTCGGGGTTCATCGCGACGAATCCGGCGTGCTGCAGGAAGCCGGGATACACGCGCCGCCCGGCGCCGGGGTACCTCGCCGGCACGCGGTAGATGACGGTGCGCTCGAACCACTCGAAGCTGCGCGTGCAGGCCAGGTTGTTCACTTCGGTGGGCGAGCGGCGCGCGTCGATCGGCCCGCCCATCATCGTCATCGAGCGTGGCAGCGCCGCATCGCCCATCGACGCCATCAGCGAGATCGCTCCCAGCACCGGCACCGTCGGCTGGCACACCGACATCACGTGCACCTCGGGGCCGAGGTGGCGGATGAACTCGATCGCATAGCCGACGTAGTCGTCGAGCTGGAAGTTGCCTTCGCGCAGCGGCACCATGCGCGCGTCGATCCAGTCGGTGATGTAGACGGTGTGGTCGGCCAGCAGCGATTGCACCGTATCGCGCAGCAGCGTCGCGTGGTGGCCCGACAACGGCGCGAACACCAGCACGACCGGGTCGTTGCGGCGGTGCGCCAGCGCCTCGGGCAGCCGTCGCTCGAACTTGAGCAGTCGACAGAACGGCCGCACCAGTTCGAGGCGCTCGATCACCGGCACATCGCGTCCCTCGACGCGCACGCTGTGGACGTCGAAGCGGGGCTTTTCGTATTCCTTGCCGAGCCGGTGTACCAGTTCCAGGCCCGCGGAGATCCGGTTCGCGAACGGCACATAGGAGAGCGGGCTGTACGGGTTGTTGTACAGCTGGCTCATCGAGTCGGCCCAGCTCGACAGCGGGTTCAGAAACGCCCGCTGGGCCTCGCGGATGTCATAGAGCATTCGAGTTCCGGATCGGCAATCGATGCAGTGAATGTATCTTCAGGATGTTGCGCCGCGCAAGAATCTTTTCAACGCCATGTAACGAAAACGTCTCGTAAAGAGCGATCCGCGTGCCCGCTTATTCCGCATTGCGACATCGGGCGATCCACGCGGCGGTCTGGCGCTCCTGCAGCGCGTTCTGCATCAGTCGTTGGGCGAGCGCGTCGAAATCGACCCGGTCGAGCGGCTGATCCTGGTTGAAACAGGAGAAGACGTAGGCCACTTTTCCGGTGGCGGGGTCCTTGTGCGGTTGCAGGCACTGCGCGCAGACCTCTTTCATCATGCACTGCATCGGCGAGTTGATCGAGCCGAAGGCGCGATGCTGCGGCTTCAGGTACGGCGCCAGCTGCGCGTGGCGCGCCGCGGCGACTGCGGCCATCATCCGGTCGGAGCCGATCGCGATGATCCGGTCGGCATCCTGCAGGCGCAGGGCTCCGGGACGCTGCAGGTCTACGAGTTCGCCACGTGCGTAGGCCGCCATCGCCTCGACGATGTTGCCGACCATGCTGCAGTCCTGGGCGCGGCCCGGTTCGAAGCCGGGCGATTCGTCGCAGCACCAGACGATGGCATCGGCGGCGGCCTCGATCTCGGCCACCTTGTAGCGGTCGACGCGCCTCTTGTAGCCCGCGAAGTAGAGCACGCGCGAGCCGGCGGCGCGAAACGCCGCGCCGATCGAGAACAGCACCGCGTTGCCCAGCCCGCCGCCGACCAGCACCACGGTCTCGCCGGCCTCGATCTCGGTCGGTGCGCCGGTCGGGCCCATCAGCACCACCGGTTCGCCTGGCCGCAGGTCGGCGCACAGGTTCGACGAGCCGCCCATCTCGAGCACGATGGTCGATACCAGGCCGCGCTCGCGATCGACCCAGGCGCCGGTGAGCGCCAGGCCTTCCATTGCCAGGGTCGTCGGCATGCCGTCGACGTCGACGCGGCGTGCGCGGGTCTCGTAGTTCTGCAGCCGGTAGAACTGGCCGGGCTCGAAGCGCCGCGCCGCCATCGGCGCACGCACGACCACCTCGACGATGTTCGGCGTCAGCCGTTCGACGCGTTCGACGCGGGCGCGCAGCAGGTCGCCCAGGTGCGCCGCGAAGGCCTCGAAGCCTTCCGCCGAGGCCGGCGGGCGGCGCGCGAGCACGTCGCACACCACCGGATAGCCATGGCGCGCCGAGGCCATCGCCTTGACCACGTTGCCGAAATAGCTCGGATGCAGGTCGCCGAAGAACGACATCATCCGCCCGTCGTCCAGGCGTGCGAGCAGCACCCGCGCGGCGTCGGGCTTGGCGTTGCCGCGCGCGGGCCTGACCGGATGGCCGTCGGCATCGATCGCCTGGAAGTAGCGCCCGTCCAGCGCGAAGTGCGTGGCATCCTCGCGCGCCAGCACCGTGTTGGGTTGCGTGCCGGCGGCGATGAAGACCGTGCGCGCGGAGGCGCGCCAGGCCTCGCCGTCGCGCCATTGGCCGTCGTCGTCGCGCAGCTGGCGCGTGAAGGTGATCGATTCGACGGCGCCGTGCGCGTCGACGTCGATGCGCGCCGGCGCCAGGCACTCGGCGAAGCGGATGCCTTCCTCGAGCGCCTTCTCGACTTCCTCGTGGTTCAGCGTGTACGACGGGCTGTCCACCAGGCGCTTGCGGTAGGCGAGCGTCACGCCGCCCCATCGCTGCAGCAGCTCGACGATGCGTGCGGCGCGCGCTTCGCGTCGTGCCGCCTCTCGCTCGGCGCGGATTGCACGCGCGTGCGCCAGGAACTCGTCGGCGACGGCCTGGTCCTCGGCGCGCCAGCCGGCGCGCGCGCCGGCCTCTCCCAGCCGTTCGGCCAGCGCCTCGTGGCGGCGCAGGAACTTCTCGACCTGCACCACGTAGTAGGCGAGCGATTCGGTGGCGGTGTCGATCGCGGTGAGTCCGCCGCCGATCACCACCACCGGCAGCCGCAACTGCATGTTGGCCAGTGAGTCGGCACGCGCTGCGCCGGTGAGCTGCAGCGCCATCAGGAAATCGCTCGCGGTGCGCACGCCGCGCGCCAGTCCGTTCGGGATGTCCAGCGTCGTGGGCTTGCCCGCACCCATCGCCAGTGCGACGTGGTCGAAGCCGAGCGCGAATGCGTCGTCCACGCCCATCGTGCTGCCGAAGCGCACGCCGCCCGCAAGGCTGAAGCGCTCGCGCCGTTCGAGCAGCAGTCGCACCAGCTTCAGGAAGTTCTTGTTCCAGCGCACCGTGATGCCGTATTCGGCCA